>CAZKYP010000016.1:22355-28014 GCA_964556885.1 uncultured Pirellulales bacterium
GAGGATCCTATCAGCATCGCTCTCTACCTTAAATCAATAAAACCTGCTGACAGCAAAGAGGTTGAAGACGCCCTTTTTTATCGCAGAGCCCCACGCGGTTTCAAAAAGGTTTACAGAGTCGTTAATGGCGAATGGATTGAACAGTCCGAATAGGAGAACTTGTTTATACACATTATGAATTTGAAACAAAGAATAAAAGAAGGTTTGTTTTTCCTGGATGGTGCAATGGGAAGCGAAATCATTGCACGCGGCATCGACGCGGGAATATGTAATGCTTATCTTAACATCGAATCGCCCGAGATTATTTCCGACATCCACCTTGCGTATCTCAAGGCCGGCAGCGATGCAGTTATCACAAATACCTTCGGCGCTAATAACTTCTCTTTGGCCAGATACGGACTCAAGGAACAAGCCGCGGAGATAAACATAGCAGCCGCACAAATCGCCAGAAAAGCCGCAGGAACTGAAAAATATGTCCTGGGTGACATAGGTCCCAGCGGTGATTTTTTGGAACCACTGGGAACAGTGAAGCCCTACCAATTATATGACATCTATGTCGAGCAGGCCCAGGCACTTATATCCGGCGGCGTTGATGGTTTTATAATCGAGACAATGACGGCTCTCGATGAATTGACAATAACCGTTGAAGCGGTCAAATCCGTTGCCGCAGACTTACCGGTATTTGCATCGATGTCTTTCGACAGGGCCGGAGATGATTTTAAGACAATGATGGGAATCGATGTTGATACGGCGATAGTAAAGATGATATCACTCGGAATTGACGCCGTCGGTTACAATTGCGGCTCACTGACTCTCGATGAATATATTAATTTGAGTCGAAAATTTGTTATGGTCACAAAGTCTTTATCCGATGATACGGAAATTTACGCCGAACCGAACGCCGGCAAACCGAAACTTCTCGACAACAAGGCGGTATATACGGTTTCACCTGAGGAGTTTGCCGTCGCCGCACAGAAAATCCATTCAATCGGAATAAATATAATCGGCGGATGCTGCGGCACAAGCCCGAAACATATCGAAGCTATGACAATGCTTCTGAAATAGTAACAATTAACGTATATCAGCTTTTATTAAGAAATCTCGCAATCTGTTCAACAGTCCTTATAGTAGCGCCCTGATTATTTTTTATAACTTGGCGCCCTTTTGTTGCTATGTCTCGTGTGAATTCCGGCTCAAGCAGGCATTTCTGCATCATCAGCAACAAATCCTCTCCATCTTTAACAATAATGGCTCCGTTGGCTGCTAAAAGCTCGTCGACGGTCTGTTTGAAGTTAAACGCATACGGACCGAACATCGTGCATTTACCAAGAGCAGCAGCCTCCATCATGTCGGAACCACCCATCGGAACCAGCGACCTGCCGACAAATATTATTGTAGCCAGACTATAAAACTTTCTCAAATCACCCATCGTGTCACCAAGTATTACAGCCTGTTTGTCCAACAGCGTGTTGACATTTTTGTTTTTTAGATGACTGTAACGGATCAATGAAAAACCTCTTTGCTGTATTTCCTGAGCAACTTCGTTAAATCGTTCGGGCTTTCGCGGTACAATCACCAATTGCAGGTCACGAAATTGCTCCTGTTTTTTCAACTTTTGATAAACGTCGAGTAATATTTTTTCTTCATCATTACCTGTTGCTCCAGCTACCCACAGCCGTTCATCTTTAATACCGAGTTGTTTTGCCAGTATATCCGCACCTTCAACCATATCGGTAATTTGAGCCGTGTCATATTTCAGTGAACCGGTGACTATTACACTTTCATCTGCCGCGCCGATTTGCTTAAAACGCTGAGCATACTCCTCTGTCTGGGCAAGTATAAGACTTATTTTACGAAAGACGTTTGCAACAAACGGCTTAATTTTACCGTATCTGGAGAAACTCCTGTTGCTGATTCGGCCGTTGATAACTATAACAGGAACATCCGACTTCTTTGCAATATGAACGAAATTAGGCCAGACTTCAAGTTCCATCAACAGACAAAGAGACGGCCGAATATTCCTGAAGGCACGCCGAATGACCCATGAAAAATCAAACGGAAAGTAAAAAATCAACATATTGCGGCTGAATAGAGCATTTGCACGGGCAAAGCCGGTGTCCGTCGTTGTGCTGATAATTATCTCGTAATCACTGAATTTCTTTTGAAGCTCGTTTATAACAGTCTTGGCCGCATTGACTTCGCCCACACTAACCGCGTGAAGCCAGATGCATGACTTCTGAGGACTTCTGCGACTAATCCTGCCGAATCTCTGTGCCCAGCCGGATCTGTAACGTTTGTGCTTAATAACGCGATAAACCAAAATCGGGCTATATGCCACAGCGGCCAGAAAATACAGTAAATCCAAGACAAATACCATCTGTCATCCTGTATAATAGTCAATTAGTTTAGCAATAACCAACAGATGATATTTTCAAAACATGAACATGTCAAACAATTGCCTGTTTATGAGACAAATTGATTGATATGAAAAAGCTGGGATTGTTTTCAACGAATTGGATTTATTCAGGTAGTTCCACCGACACCGAAGATTCAAGCCAATGCTTTGCAAATACAGCCAGATCAAGAAAATCTACAATACCATCCGGCGGCTCCGGTGCCATGTCTGCTTTTAGATTCCAATTTGGGGATCCGGAATTCGTAAGCCAAGCCGCTACAAATGCAGCCAGATCGTTAAAATCTACAACGCCATCACCTGCTTCAGGTGCAATGTCGCCAATTATAGGCGTTTCTATAAGCTCGAATTCAAGAGTCGGGTCCCCCTGCAAGAACATGCCTCCACTGCGAAGGATAAGATTGAAATCGACAAAAAGATTCATACCGATTATACCGTCAAGGGTGCCACCTTCCGGTGAGGATACTTCATAAAGTATCACCGGTACATTAGTAAAGCTTAACCATTCGCCCAAGGCGGGAATTTCGATAGAATCTATGTAAAATCCCGGCACCATGGTTGAAGTTCCCGTGACATCCACCACTTCTTCCAGAAATTCTGGATTGTGTATGTCGAGTTCAAGCCTGGCCGCGATTCTTGAGCCAATGACAGTAACTTGCGCTCCGGTATCGAGCATGAAACGACTCTTGTCAATAGCCGCTCTTTGGCCTTCTTTTAGATCGACGCTATGCACGAAAAACAGGCTTTGACTCTGATTTCCTATTATCGTAGAGGGACTGCCCGGGGGAAACTCAAAGAAATTATTCAGAGAAGGAATGTACTGGACAGCGAGAGCACCGAGAGGACGTAATTCAAGTGGTACTATATTGGGATAGCTCGGAGCATCAGGGTCATCGCTATCATATAGGCTGATGTCCGGACCGGTGAATTCTTCATTGTTTCGTGTAATCGTAATTTGCCGCTCATTATTCAAAACCGTCGTGAAAAAGACACTTAGAGGTGAACCGATAGCAGTAGGTATCGAAGAATCGCCCGGATCTCCGACTGCTATTGAAACATTTGTCTCGCCAACCATATTAGATGTATCAAGAAGCAGACTGTTTGGATCAATGGCAGCAAGTCCATCGATGAAAAGCCCAATCGGCTGGCTTACCCACACATCAACCGAGCTGTTTACACCGGCAATCGTGACAATATTGGATGTAATAAGGTCGGGTGAGTGATCAAATAAACCTAATCTGTCAGCAGTATCACCAGCCATCACATGAGCACTTGCGCCGGTGTCAAATATGCCTATGCCATAGTCGGACTGAGGATTAGAAGTTAAAAACCTGCCAACAACGAAACTACTGGGTATTGCATCTAATTCAAGCTCACCCAAACGCCTATCTGTGGCAGTTAAAGCAATCCAGGGAACAAAGCCGCCTATCGGAGGTGAATCGATCACGGTGGCATATATTGGAGATGTCAGCTCCTGTGAGAACAATTCGAGTCGAAGATCTGTATCGAGGCTAACGAGCTTTTTGCTCGCTTTTGTCTTGTACAAACTATCCTGTTTAGTAAATGCAGGACGTGTTTTTTCAGCAGGGTAATGAACAGCTTTAATACGATTGCCGCCGGTCAGTCGCCAATCTACCTCATGTCTCTTCCAAGCGGCATCTTCCGCTTTTGCTATAAAAGGGCAAATAAAAAGGGTAACTAACAAAAGGACAAAACACTTAAAATGATTTTTTTTCATATTCATACTTTTCATCTTCCTATCCATTTATATTACTCATTATACCATAGAATAACCATTTTTTCATAAATAAAATGGTGCTATTAAATGATAATTGTGCATTACCAGCCCCAAAAAGCTCGTTATTGTATTGACTTGGCGATTATTTTTGCGTATTAGATAAATTGACTATTTGTCCCCGTAGCTCAATTGGATAGAGCGTTGGCCTCCGGAGCCAGAGGTTTCGGGTTCGACTCCCGACGGGGATAATTTTAACATATTAATAACAAAATACTTAGAGAGAGGTGTTCATTCAAAACTTGTATTCGCCCTATAATATCATCATTTAAATTCGTTATATTCGGGTATTTCTTAAAAAACCTCTTGACAAAATAAATAATTGATTGTTTATTATCGGCAGATAAGTAAAGTTAGCAAGTCTGACAAGAAATTTAAGTAAACAAAATGGGAAAACCGTGTTTTATGGAGATTACCTAAAAACATATTAGGTAAAGGAACAGAAACGGAATAATTTAATAGGCAGGGAACGGAGGAGTGGTCTCAGGTAAAGCACTGAACCGCTGCTTGGGTAATTATTGAACGCGGCGATAATGGTAGCAACCCAGGTGGTCATGGACGGTATTTACTTTTTTACAATCCTCATTAAATGCCTGCGCATAATTTTCAGGATATTTTCTAAAGAGAACATATAACTCTTTATCGCCTATCGACGTTTGAATGTCTAAAAGAGGGCTATAGAATCGAATTTTATTACTAATCTATTCTTTCCAAACAAGGATTATGATTACTCCTAAGGAGGGCTGAGAAATTGAATCATATCATAATTATCGTAACATTAATTTTACTTTTTATAACCAGCGAAACTATTGCGATCCCAACTTTTTTTCCCAATGATATTAATTATGCAAGAAAATACAACACCTATAGAAATGAACAGACACCTAAAGAGTTATTAAACTTTGATTATATTCAGTTCGAGCTGAAAAACCTTCATAACTATAAAATATGCAAAATTGATAATATCGATTTCAATAATAATATTCAGAGATTAGTTCGTATACCTGAGCCGAATACTATTATATTAGGAAGTATTGGTACATTAATTGTTGTCTGGATGAGAAGGTCAAAATTATTATAGAAACTGCCATAAAAACTGATTTCATGAAATTAATGATATTATACCGGTAACCTACCTAAACCCCTGTCTTTCTTCCTCCTGTAATACACCGATAGACAGGGGCATTTTATCAGTAACAATAATTGAAAAACCTTGTTATACAACTGTTTTTAAGTATAATTGAGAGATAATTCAGTTGATCAGAAGCCGTAGACATAAAATATCAAGAAAGAAACCGGAGAATAATTATGGATAAAGAAATCAGTATTATGCCCTGTCTTGATATGCAAAACGGCCGCGTCGTTAAGGGTGTTCATTTTGTCGATATCCGTGACGCCGGTGATCCGGTCGAATGCGCTCAGGCTTATTGTCGCGCCGGGGCGGACGAGCT
>CAZKYP010000017.1:0-2869 GCA_964556885.1 uncultured Pirellulales bacterium
CATTTTTCGATATGTTCTGCCATTGCTCCTGCAATTGTACCTGACGCGTTTTAAGTAATTCCTCGGCGAATTCCAGGTCTTTCTGAGCCCTAATCATGTCAGGATTATTGGGGGTAAGTATGCTGGTTTCAATCTGATGGCGAAGTGTTTTTACATTAAGATCCAGTCTTCGCCATTCAGGGTCTTCATAAAAATATCCTGGTACGCTGTCTATTTCTACGGCGGAAAGAGCAGGAAAATCATCATTGTCACTGGTCTCGGCCTTTTGAACTAACTCATCAAGTTTTTTGCGTTCCCAATCCATAACCGCAATACTCTGCTGCAATTCGTTGAGACGAGCCTGTGTCTCATCCAGGCGAAGTCTCTTGCTGGAAATAAGTTCTTGAGGTGTTCCCGTACCAAGTGATCTGCGAAGTTGTGCAATTATATTCTCCCGCCCGGAAATGTCACTTTCCAGAATATTTCTTTGGTCGATCAGTTGCCGATAAAGAGTATCCTCTGTCTCATTGGATGCTTCACCTATGTATCTTATATACTGGTCTAAAACAACATCCACAATAACCCTGGCATCTTTGGGATTAGAGTCACTGAACGATACATCAATAATCTCCGTTCGTGGTCTCGGCCGGACTGAAATACCATCCCTTAATCTTTCTATCTGAACAATCGGACTTCCTCTTAGGCGATCAATTAAAGATTGTTGAGGATTCTTGTACCACTGAGTCTCCTGGACTTGTTGCTGATCCAAAACACGCTGCAGAACCGTCAGGCTTCTCATAATGGAAACCTGAGTGTTCACGAACGAATCGTATAAAGGAATCATGCCGTTATCTTCCGTACGAAAAACCAGACGGGGTATAATAGGCCGAACTCGCACCTCAGCCCTGGCTTGATATTGAGGTACTATCTGTGTCCAGATAGCGGCAATCAATGGAGCGGACACTACAACAAAAACGGCCAATAATGTCCATTTGAAACGAAAGATCGAAGCTAAAAGTTCACTCGCCGAAGGTGCAGCTTGTGCATACTGATTCGCTCCCCAGGGCCTCTCAGGTAAAAATGTTCTGCCCGTTGCCAGAACATGAACGTTGCTACAATGGTTGACCTCTGCTTCTTGTATCTGATTTCGAGCTTTGTCAACATCTTTGTCATTCCGTGCAATCGGATCCGAAGGACGCTGGAATCCATTCTGGCGTGCCTGGTTCTTTCCTAAGATCCCGTCATTTGATAGCTCTTCATTCATCTGTTCACCACTTTTCACCACACAACGTTTGTTGAATGTTTATAGTAATTACGATTCATAACGCCATCATCGACACATTTGGAATCTATCTTTGAAATTTTCAAATTTTCCATACATCCACATAAGTCCATTGTCATCGGTCCATGCGCAGACTCCGTCTCCGTAAGTTGCAGCAAAAAAAATAATCCTCTGCAAAATACACTCTTGTTCTCATTGTCACATTCTCAGTCAGTATGGAAGTCTCTTTTCTCCATCTGTAGATTTGTCGTCCTGTGACATCAAAATTTAAAAAACACACAACCAAGACCACTGGAAAAACCAGTATCCTGGAGATGGCTCTAAAACAAGCCATCAGCCAATGAGACATCAGTTTGATAAGATCTTTTTGCTTCACATAATTTACTGATTATTGGATATATCCATATACACTTGGTATATCACAGTCAAATATGGTGTCATCACAATATTCTACTCGTCACATTCAGTCTGTAACTTTTAAGACGGTACACATTTTTTAATTAAAATAAGTAAATTTCAAAGTATTTAGTTCCGACAAATAAAATATGCGTCCTATAACTTTTCTTACAAATTAGAGTTTTATGTAATCTTCCTAACAGTTACATCACGGGATAATTAATTTAAAATATGATTGTGTAACTTATCTAAATCCACTCAATGGATGTGTCGGTGCCAAACAGTTTTCTACCAATGACGCGTAATAAAAAGTAAAAAAGAATTTTTTGGTTTGACAACCTTTTGCGAGGTTCCATTAAAAAGCGAAACAGAAACTCAGTACCGGTGGCACGGAAAAATTTTGGAGCTCTTTTGATGCTACCTGACGCGATATCGAAACTGCCCCCTACTCCCATGCAAAACTTCGAATTGATAGACTGTCGGTGACGCCATATCCAGTATTCCTGTTTCGGGGATCCCATTGCTACAAATAACAAATCTGCCCCACTGGCATTTATTTGCTCGACGACTTTGCTTGAATCCTCAAAATACCCATCCTGCCAACCAACTATCCTTAAGTTGGGATACATTCTTTTCAATCCTGAACGAGCGGCCGCGTTGGATTCGGCTGAGGCGCCCAGCAAATAGACACCCCAATTCTTCTTAGATGCCAGATTAAGAAGCCTGAAAAACAAATCGCATCCGGTAATCCGCTTAACACCTCGTCCATTAAGGATTCTGGAAGCAATCGAGACACCAACACCATCGCAAATGTTGACATCTGTCTGCCTTAATAGATCCCACAATTCACGTTTATGCCAGGCGTTATAAATCTTAATGGGATTTATCGCGACGCAGAACGATTTCCGATTTGATTCAATCGTTTCTTCAATATATTCGAGTACGCGATCATAAGTATCAAAAGGTACTACAGGCACCCCTGTTATACTAAGAGGGGTCGGTGCATATTCCGTGCCCCTTAAAGTCTGTGTGTTGGCAACTATCATAACGAATCTCCTCCGTTTTTCTTAGATTTGAATCAGCATCTCGCACAGATATGCCAGCCAATTCTCTCATTTCATCATCCTGTTTCGGTGGCGGGAACTCGTCTACAAGCCGGGCAAGAAACATGGCTTGCCGCCCGCTAAGTTCCAGATAACCATTCACCCAAAT
>CAZKYP010000017.1:2969-5006 GCA_964556885.1 uncultured Pirellulales bacterium
GATAGCATAAACAGCCCGATACTGGCATTTATAGCGGTGATTGCATAAATAACTATAACCACGACGGGTTGACGTAAACCCATATCCAACAAGCGATGATGGAAATGATTCCGATCAGGAGCGAACATCGAACGCCGCTCGAGTACCCGGCGACGTAAAACTACGAAACCGGTATCAAAAATCGGAACACCAAGCACAAGCAATGGAAGTGCTAATCCTACTAATGTTGAAGTTTTCGTCTGACATACAATGCTGCTGGCTCCGATCATAAAACCGAGAAACATGGAGCCCCCGTCTCCCATGAAAATCTTGGCTGGATGGAAATTAAAGAACAGAAAGCCTGTTACACCTCCAAGCAGCGCTAACATCAATATCATCATCGCTACCTGATTTTCAAAGAAAGCCAAAATTGCAATTGTTCCGCATACAATTACTGCTATTCCGGCAGCAAGACCATCCAGGCCGTCAATCAGGTTCATGCATACCGTAATCAGTGTTATCCAAAAAACTGTAAGAGGCCACGCTGCCCACCCAGTCTCAATTTCAAACCATTTTCCCACGGAAAATGAATTTAATTTTGCTCCTGAAGCACAGATTGCCAGTGATGCAACTATGAGACACAATAGCTTGATATAGCCTCGTATAGAATACAAATCATCTATAAAACCAACTATGAAAATGAATGCTGCGGCTACCAGTAAAACGAGATATTCAGTCTTTGCCTCCAGGAAAGATTTACTAATGTCATTATTAAGAAAAAACATCGTTAGAACAACAGCAAATGTCGGTATCATAAAAGCAATTCCACCTATACGTGGTATGGGGATTTTGTGCACTTTACGAGGATCTGGAACATCAACCAAACTGTATCTCTTAGCCAGTCTCGAAACAATCGGCACAAGAATTATTGCCATTAGGGCCGTACCAAAATATACGATCAAATATGTTTTCATTTTCAGCCCCCCCTAATGAATCTTCTTTCAACCGGTTAAATGATATTTTCAACTACCTGGATTTACGTTTATGAATAAGCGCAACTCAATTTATAAAGAACTCTTAAATTCCTATTATCAATGGTCAATATACATTCCCCCCCCAGGAGTTGCTTGGATACAAGTTTTCACTACTTCCTTCGAAGCGACAACCTGTATCTTTTCTTAAAAATCTATTAAGACAGCGGTAGTTTATCTTTAACGAAGTTCTTTTTTTATATGGTGCCGGCCTCCCCCAATTCCTTTGCCATGCTAATTTTTGCAATGGAATTGCGCACATGGCACACACTAAAAAACAAAAAAACACTTACTTTTTTCAAACACCAAACTTAAATGACGCCTCCCTGCTCTTTAGAGGTGATAATTCATTACTAAGAGGAATGTTTCACCACCACAATTCCATTCGATGCATTATACCAAAATCATTTTTAAAATGCAACACTAAAATTACACATATTCTCTAATGCCCCCATTTGCACGACTAAATAGGCTATTTGGCTAATATATTTAAAATAACGTGGGTTTTTGTTCAAAATGATGGTGGAAATATCATTTTTTATATAACAATTATATCGGCAGGTGGGATATTTTAAATATCATACACGTGTTCGCTGGAGTGAATTACAAATAAACCATAACGTTATGATTACCCTCTCGGTCCAAAAAAGTACTATTAATGCTTACCGTTGGCCAAACAACTCCTGCTATTAGTAATTAATTACTTACCGTCATTGGAGAAGGAAGTAAACGCTACAGTTACATGTTAAAATCCTAACTATAACTGCTGCTACTTGTTCTTTCACAGTACACAAATGCTCAGTGCGAGTTGAGAAAATACACCCAAGATTTAGTTTTGTATCGGCTCAAGATTACGAATTTCGATGGTGGAATCCAGCTGATTCGTATTTGTGAGATTCTTTTTAATGTAAAGGCTTTGGGTTCCCACCAAGGCCTTTGATGACTGTATCTTACAGAGAAAATCGACAAGCTGACGAAGCGTCAGATTTTCCATCTTTATTTCCACGATTGTTTCGTGGTAGTTAGT
>CAZKYP010000017.1:5016-27744 GCA_964556885.1 uncultured Pirellulales bacterium
TCGAGCTGTGAAACTACCTGACCTTCGTCCACACTGAGGTCTCTGACATACAGACACATAAGAAATTTCTTTAAATGAACATTATTCTCCGATTATTTTTTTGTGTTTGTCTATATAATATCGGACTTTGCTTTGCGTAAGTCTCAAATATGAAAAAAGTTAAATTAATTTTAAAAAAACGGTAATAGCATTTGTTATACTTTATAGGGTACTGTATTGGAGATTGTTTAATTAGAGATAAATAAGTACCGATATTATAGCTATTCAGAATGGTTATCGTGATGGTAATTCAGAAGAAATTGTGAAGTTACATGAAATCGGATGTGGCGCAATATTACAAGAAGAGCATGATAAAGATTGACTATCAACCTGTTAAACAAGGTATTAAAAAATCAATGCCGCCCGTCGAGTCAGCCCCATTTGTGGATGACAGATCAAGGAGATTTGATACTTCCTTGCTTATAGAGACTACCTCAGTAATGATTGTAGCAGTTTTAGCAATTAAGGTCTTTGGTATAAACTCGGCTCTGAGGGCTTCATGGCTAACAATTCCAGGTATTTTGTTAATTGTTGCATTAATTCCAACAGTAATTAAAAGACGTGAGTTTCCCAGGTTTGGTCTTAATATCAGGCATATAAGGGAATCGCTCATCGTTCTTGGCTGGACTTGTGTTGCGCTTTTACCGCTGACTTTCTTTGGTTTGTGGTTACTGGTGTCCTTCGGATTCGAATTACCTTTGCGGCCTGTAATGCCGCAGGGACAGTCATGGATTCATTGGTTATTTTATCAGTTTATGTATATCGCGTTGGCAGAAGAAGTATTTTTCAGGGGTTATGTGCAAAACAATATCCTTAGGTTAACATATCCAGTAATGGGCAATCTACCCGTATTCCAGCAATGGATAAGCATATTAATATCGGCCGCTTTTTTTGCAGTTGTTCATATCATAGCAAAGGGCCAGATGATATCGGCCCTAACATTTTTGCCGGGTTTAGTCCTTGGCTGGCTGTTTATTCGGACCGGGTCGCTAATAGCACCAATTTTATTCCACGGATTAGCTAATTCCTGCTATCTTATAATGGCAGCCATGCTTATATAGGTGCATGATTCGACCGATAAATTCAATACCGAACCAAAGGCTGTATAATCCCGTATAAAAGCTTGTTTTATTGTTTTAATCAATGTTCCGGACATGTGTAATGAACTAAATCAGAGTTTTTACTCTTGACATACACATCAGATTTCAGTATATATAGTAAATATGGGAGAAAAGGGTAACATCGAAATTTAATGAATAATTACCGAAGTAAGAGTATCTCGTAAATGCATGATGGCAATAAGCCGACAATTTCTTAACCGAAAAAGGTATATTTAGATAAAGAAAAGTGGCAAAATGTATAAATATAAAGCTTTATTAATTATCAAATTAACACTGGTTTTGGTCCTGGGTTATGTAGTCATCAGAACGCTGCTGATGCAAAAGCATATAAGTGAAATCCACATGCCGAACTCAGCAGTTGGAACAAAAAATATAACCGATGTTGAAACTGCAAGTTCCCCGCATACCTCGTTTCAAGATTACTCACTTATTGCTAAGCAAGATATATTTGGCAACTCCGCTACATCATTGAATATAGACAAGCCCTCACAGGATGATAATGGTACCAGCCAAGTAATATCTACCGAGGAGGAACTCGGTATAGCACTGCTTGGCACTGTGGCAGGCGATCCGGAGATTTCCCGGGCAATCATAAAGGATCTTGAAAGTAATGTACTCAGCCTATGCAAAACCGGCGATAAGGTCGCCACTGCCAGTATCGAGAGCATCGAGAAAGATGCCGTGGTATTAATTCATCATGGCCAAAAAAAGGTATTGAATCTGGGTAACAGAGAATACAATAGTCATGACACTGACAACACTAAAACAGCTTTAGCAAAAAAAGCCACCCGAGTAGTTGAGTCTAATCCACCAGTTAAATCTCATACTACTTTTATAGATAATCTTAGAAATACGGCGATAATGTTACCGAAGGCGGTTATCAAACCTTATGCTATCAACGACCAAGTAGAAGGACTCAAAATAACAGGTTTGGAGAATATAAAGGAGGCAGGAAACATTGGCTTAAAAAACGGTGACGTCATCCGAACTGTTAATGGACATCGATTGGTCGACAAGCAGAAGGCCTACCAGATTTCCATGAAAGCCAGGACACAGGCAACTTTAAATGTTGAACTGTTGCGGAACAACAATATCAAGACATTCTCATTTTCATTAAGGTGAGTACTCAGGAAAATAAAAAGCTATTTATATGCATTTAGACAGCTTAAAAACAAACAGGCAAAAAACGCAGAAAGTTGCAGAAAAGATTTTTATTCTCATGTGCATTTTCTGTGTAAATTTTGCAGACAATACTATAGCCGCTAAAGAGCAGCAATTTACAGAGACTGCGGTGAATCTACCCAAACTTGATAAACCAGGTATGGCGGATGAGCTTATATATGTGAACTTTGACCAGGTTGATATTCGTGTAATGCTCAAAACTATTGGTGAAATAACCGGCATCAATTTTATCGTAGATGATAGTATAAGTGGTACTGTAACGGTGATGTCGCCTACAAAAATACGCCTTGGCGAAATCTACGAAGTTCTGGAGTCTATTCTGGACGTTAAGGGATATGCTGCAGTGCCGACAGGTACAGGAGACCTTGTAAAAATAATCCCGAGGGAAGAAGCTGTAAAACGAAACTTACGTGTTCGCATTGGCAATAATCCTTTGGAAATTCCTAAAAATGATTCTCTTGTAACTCAGATTATTCCGTTGAAGTACGCTGATGTTACAGAGGTGAGTCAGATTGTTAAGCCTCTTTTAACTACAGGTTTACACATGGCAACCTACCCCAGAACAAACTCAATTCTAATCACGGATACATCTTCAAACATATATCATATTACCAAAATTATTAATAATCTTGATGTACCTGGTTCGAAGGAGCAAATTACCGTAATTGGATTGAAATATGCTTCTGCACAAGTACTCAGTGAGCAAGTAACTCGCATAATGGATAAAAATCAAACTGTTTCAACACAAACCGGGCGTAGTAGTCGCACTTTGCCGATAAACGAGACGGGAATAAAAGTTCTGCCTGATGAAAGGACAAATTCTCTTATCATTATCACAAATGATCAGAACACTGAATTAATCGAAGGATTAGTGGAGCAACTTGATACTCAACGACCTCATGGTGCAGACAACGTTCACGTGGTATATCTTCAGAATGCACCGGCGAAAGAAATTGCTGAATCCCTTACAGGAGCTCTTGCGAATTTGAGAATCACCGGCGCCCTTGAAGCTACCCAGCAAATTCAGGTTACTGCAGATGATGGCACAAACGCATTGATAATCGCCGCTTCAGCACAGGACTTTGAGGTTATTGCAGAGATTATAAAGAAGCTGGACATTGTCCGGGAGCAGGTTTTAGTTGAAATGCTCATTATGGAGGTGAGTGAAGATGGCTTAAAGGAAATCGGTATCGACTGGGCTACGCTTGATCAGCCTGTGGACGATAGTGTTCGATTTTTCGGAGCAACGAATTTCGGACCGCGTGTTGATTTTGCCAATGGAGATCTCGAGGGCCTGGCTGTTGGTGCATGGAAAGGGAGTGGCTCAAATAAAAGCATTGGATCTATTCTGCACGCTTTAGATAAACAGTCGGGAGTCAATATTCTCTCGACACCGCATATCACAACTTCCAACCACAGCAAAGCTAAGATAATCGTCGGTGAAAATAGACCATTCGTTACACAGTCACGAATTACCGAGACAACAGATTTGATTACTCCGACTGTAATAAAAACATTCGAATACAAAGACGTCGGTATCAGTCTTGAAATAACGCCTCACATCAGTCAGAGCGGTCTTGTCAGGCTCGAGATAGACAGCGAGTTCTCGAAACTTATTGAAGATGTTACCAGCCCTTCTACGGATACGCCAACTACGGCTAAACGACAGGCTCAGACTATTGTATCCATGAAAAGCGGCTCGACTATTGTCATCGGGGGTCTTATCCGAGATGACAAAACTACTATCAAAAAGAAAATCCCATTATTAGGCGACCTTCCTTTGGTTGGTGGTTTGTTTAGATTCCAGAGAGACCGGCTGCAAAAGACGAATCTGCTTATATTCATGACACCACATGTGATGCACGACCAGAAAGATGCGGAGCAGATCACAGAGAAAAAGAAGGAAGAAATGAAGCCGGCAATGGAAGATCTTGAGAAAAAGGACAGAGAGCTGTAATAATTTAGTCACCATTAGTTTGCCCTGAGGAGTTCAACCATTGAGTATAAAACCGGATGAACAAACAGTAAAACGATTGCAGAGTCAGTATTTGGAAACTATACTGCCAGAGCACTTGAATCCGGAATTTGTAAGAAAACTGCCGCTCGAGTTTCTCAAGAAGCAGTACGCTATTCCCCTTCTCTTAGAAAACGGCCAGGTAGCAATTGCTCTGGCAGATCCGTTCAATATAGAAGCATATGACGCGATTTCAACAATTTTAGGCCAACCTTGCAGTCGGATTACCAGTTCCGCTTCCGAAATCGAACAGGCTATTAGCCGCTGTTATTATCTTAACACAAATATCAGCAGCGATGATGAGGATCCTAATGTACAGGACTCCCCGGATAGTAATGATGATATTAATAGACTTAGCGGCGGGAACCATGCCGAAGACCTGCTTGATATTGCTAACAGAGCACCAGTAGTAAAATTGGTTAATAAAATCTTTTTTCAGGCGGTGCACAGCCGAGCCAGTGATATTCACATTGAACCATACGAGAATGAAACTCGGATACGCTTTCGGGTTGATGGTGTGCTGCATGATATATTTACTTTGCCGAACCAACAGATTCCAGCTCTCGTGTCACGATTAAAAATTATGGCAAATCTTAATATAGCTGAGCGAAGGCTGCCGCAGGATGGTCAGAGCCGTATTAAGATAGGCCGGAGCTTGGTTGATATTCGAGTTTCAGTCATCCCAACGTCGGGTGGAGAACGGGTAGTACTGAGGTTGCTGGACAAGGGCAGCGGTGAATTGGGTTTGGATGAGATCGGCTTTAGCCCAGAAACACTCCACAGCTTCAGAAATCTGATTAGGTTAGCGCACGGTATCATTTTACTCACGGGTCCTACGGGCAGCGGCAAAACAACTACACTCTATGCAGCCATGAGCGAACTTAACAATGAAGAAAGAAACATCCTTACAGTTGAAGACCCGATTGAGTATCAACTTCCCGGTGTTGGGCAAATGCAAATAAAGCCGAAGATAAATCTTACATTTGCCAACTGTCTGCGCCATATTCTCAGACAGGACCCGGACGTAATCATGATAGGAGAGATTCGGGATATTGAAACCGCTGAGATTGCAATCCAGGCTTCACTCACAGGTCACCTGGTTTTGAGCACTCTGCATACAAATGATTCAGCCTCAGCTGTAACCCGGCTTACTGAAATGGGCATTGAACCCTACCTGATTTCATCATCGGTTGTTGCGGTAATGGCGCAACGGCTGCTGAGAGTTACCTGCACTAAGTGTAAAAAACCATACACCCCGGACGAGCATATGATTTCACTATGGCCGGAAAATGAAAAAATATCCGCAATTAAGGGGCTGCTCTACAAAGGACTTGGCTGTGAGAATTGTCTTGAAACAGGATACTTGGGGAGAACAGGAATCTTTGAACTTTTAATTATTGATGAGGATATCAGGGAAATGATAAATAAACGGTGCGGTTCATATATTATAAAACAAGCTGCCGTAGAAAATGGCATGAGCACTTTGCGAGATGATGGTTTGTGTAAGGCCATGACCGGTGAAACTACTCTCGAAGAGGTTTGCAGGGTCACACAGGATTATGTGTAAACAAATACAGGATTAATTGAACGTGTCGACAGTTGAATATAATTTCCTGGGTAATAAGAAATCAGCCCTGATACATAAAGTAGCTGGCGATAGCAGTCGTGCTGATACAAAGCCCATAAAATATGAAAGGGGCGTTTTCAAAAGAGTCCGTACGAAAGACGTCTGTGGGATTGCGCGTCAATTGGCAACACTGCTACGCGCCGGTATGCCCCTTGTACCTGCTATCTCGGCGTTAGTCGAACAATTGCGAGAGACTCGGGCCGAGAACAATCTTCTTACAAAAATTATGAATCAAGTTGCTGACGATGTTAATTCGGGAAACACATTGGCCGATGCACTCGGTAAACATCCCAATGCTTTTTCGAATCTGTTTGTAAACATGGTGGCCGCGGGGGAAACGAGTGGAACCCTTGAAGAAGTTCTCTTGCGCCTGACGGAAATATTGGAAAAACGCGTGCATCTCACTGCCAAGGTCAAATCCGCTATTGCTTATCCGCTGATGATGATTGTAGTAGCTGTGGCAGTGGTGGTATTTCTCATGTCCTTTGTGGTGCCCAGCATAACAGCGATTTTCATTGAAATGAACAGGCCTCTTCCCTGGCCTACGAGATTGCTTATCTCAACAAGCGCATTTATGAAAACTTATTTTGTGTTACTTGCTATTGTGATTTGTATCGTCCTGTTTGGATTGGGAGCCGGCTATAAGACCAAAATGGGTAGATTGTTTGCAGATCGTACTAAATTAAAATTACCTCTTTTTGGTAAACTTTTTCTAAAATTAGAAATATCACGCCTGACGAGAACGCTGGGCATACTTCTTGTCAGTGGTATCCCGATACTTAAGGCCCTGGAAATAGCAAAAGGGGTGATTCAAAATAGCTTTATTGCAGGAACTTTGGATTCTGTCAGGGACCGAGTCTGCAGGGGAGACAATGTAGCGAACGCGATAAGAAAAATCGGATTATTTCCTCCTATCGTATTTCATATCCTGGCTACAGGCCAAACGAGCGGAGATATTGAAGGGGGCCTTATAAATATTGCCGATATGTACGATAGCGAAGTTGAAATAACGGCTAAAACCTTGACCTCGTTGCTTGAGCCTGCAATACTCCTTCTTATGGGAACTGTTGTGGGTTTTATCGTGTTGGCTATTCTGCTGCCGATATTTGATATAAATCAGATCCTTTAGTGGAGATCTGTAAGATGAGAGAAAATATCCAAAAAATAAACAAAACTGGTTTTACGTTGATTGAACTTATGATTGTGGTCGTGATCCTGGGGCTTTTGGCTACAATAATTATGCCAAGGATATTAAATAGACCTGAACAGGCACGGAGAGTGAAGTCCAAAATCGATATACGCAATATCGAATCTGCATTGGCTTTATTCAAAACCGACACCGGCCGCTTTCCAACCACTTCAGAAGGTCTCGAAGTATTAGTTTCAGACCCCGGCATAAAAGGCTATAACAGCGACGGCTACCTCGATAAAACGCCTTTAGACCCATGGGGCAACAAATATATATACATCTGTCCGGGTTTGCAAAGCAAAGACTACGACCTGGAATCCTATGGTAAGGATGGTGAGGATGGCGGTACGGGAGACAATGCCGACGTTGAGAGCTGGAATCTTGATGAATGAATATAAGACAATTAGAAGAAAAGGGTGGACGATAACTAACAGAAAGCGGATCAGAGCGTTTACTTTCATAGAGGTTATTATAGCTCTCACAATTGTCTCAATCTCTCTGCTGGCGTTGCTCAGATTGCATATTATCAGTATTAGTATGGTCGACAAGGCGCAGATAACTTCACAGGCCGTTTTTTTAGCAAATGAGAAAATCGCAGAGACGCTTGCTGGCGGCTATCCGGAAGAAGGGACCAATTTCGGCACTGTTGACAAGAACAATTTAACGTTAAACTGGCAGACTAAAGTCACAGACCTGCAGTTACCAAAATTGAATGAAGTGAATATTACCAGATTGCGAAAAATACTCGTTGTTGTCAGTTGGAAGCAAGGTGTCCGTCATAAACAGCTGCAAATGTCAACTTATGTTGCAGACAGGAAATTACCGTGAAGAACAAATTGGATAAAGGTGGCTTTACGCTGGTTGAGATTCTCGTAGCTGTTGCACTAATCACAGTTATCCTCTCGATGATATATGGCAGCTATTTTGCAACTTCGAAATCCGCTCAGTCATGCAAGGCCAGGATAAAGATATTACAACAAGCTCGGAAAACACTGGAGCAAATGGCCCAACAAATACGTTGTTCGTACGCAGGTATAGACCCCAACAATACAGACTCTGTGCTGTCCGGCTCTTATCAGATGAATCAGATACCTGAAAATAACATCAACTTTTTCAATGGTAACTCCGTTGCTCCAGCGGGGGAGATTTTACATCTTGTAACTACAAACGGATTCTTCGAGGAGAAAGTGCCGGTAGATGGTCTGTTTGATGTTGTTTACAAATTCGATAAAAGCACCGGTGTGCTTTATTTAAGCCAGATGAGATTTGCTGGTACCGCTCGAAAGTTCGAGGAAAGAAATTATAAGCCGATTGCCAATAATGTAGAGCGACTTGAATTGACATTCTTCAATGGTCAGGAATGGCTTCATAACTGGGATTTTAAAGATAAGAAGAAACTGCCGTGTGCCGTGAGAGTTGAAATCGGTTTCGAAGATGAAAATTATCAACGATGTGATTATAGTACTGTTGCAAATGTGTCTTGCCGGAAGAATCCGGTACAAACTCAAACCTCAGCATTGGTATCAATTAACAAATGATGAGACCGAATAAAACAAAAAAAGAACAAGGAGGATTTGTAGTTGTTATTGTACTTTGCATGGTCATCATGCTGAGTGCTCTGCTGCTTGGTTTCAACTATAAATCTCGCACCAACCTGCAAATAGTTGACAGTTTCCAAAAGTCTGAGCAGGCACTGAATTGTGCCAGAGCGGGGCTTAATATCGCGATTGCGGCCGCCAGGGATATACCCAATATTCATACTAACAAATCACTGACGAGTCTCTTTTCAGGTGAAAATGTTTTTACTGTTGATGAAGGTAAGTGCTCGATAACTATTTCCGGAGAAAACGGTAAATTTAATGTCAATCTCCTCAAAGGCAAAGATGGCGAACTGAATAGAACCAGAATAGAACAGCTACTCCGTCTTATAGACCTGCTGAATCAAAACGAAACCAGAGATTCCAATATTGGCTACAGCATAGTGCCCTCGATTATCGATTGGACCGACGGTGACGACCAGGTAACGTACTTGCCATTTATAAAACGAGAAAATTCAGGAACAGAGTCAAGTTACTATCGTCAATTAAAGCCCTCTTATCAGTGCAGAAATGGATTACTTGAAACAACCGGTGAACTTTTGTTGATTAAAGGAATAACATCACAGGTTTTTAACTGTATAAGTGATTACATCACCGTTTACGGTGATGGTAAAATTAATGTTAATTGTGCGCCACAGCTAATACTTGAAAGTTTGTCGGAAAAGGTAGACGCTTCTCTGGCTAAGCTCATTATTGACCGGCGGAAATTCAAACCCTTTGAAAGCGTTGCGGAACTAAGGGATCTGCCGGGTATGACTGACAGCATCTATAATTCGATAAAGAATGTGATTACTGTTGACCAAGCAAGCCAACACTATCATGTCACGTCGCAGGCGAATGTTGATCATAATGTTCGTGCAGTGACTGCGATACTTAAACGAAATGAGAAAACCAAAAGTGTCGATGTGATTTTATACGAAGAACTTTAGGAATGGTTGTTACGACATAAAATAAAGAAAAGATAATGATTAAGCGCAGTATAGGCATAAATGCAGGTTCTTCATATTTGTGCGCGGTACAAATCTCGCGCATGGAAGAAGGTTTCTGCATTGAGAAAATCTTCAACACACAAACAAGACAAAGTACGGACATACAATCAGATACCCTCAAGTCACTGTTTGACAAATACGGCTTTGATCGACGTGCGGCTGTAGCGATTTCCCTACCGAACGATGCTGTTTTTTTTCGAAGTTTAGAAACCAACCTTGCTGGTCTGGAACAAATCCGCGGGGCCGGTTCGGCTGCGTTAGAATATGATTTTCCAATTGAAACGGAAGAAATTGTTGCCCAGCCATGTTCATACCATAAATTAAGCGACGAAAAATATTCTGTCCTTACAGCGGCGGTGGCGAGAGAATCGCTGAGGGACACGCTCAACACCTTGCATGAGGCTAAGATACACCCTGATTTGGTAGAGGCGGCGTTTTTTGCGATTTATTCCACAGTTGCATTAAACCATCCTGAAATTATGACTGAAGCAGCTATTATTGTGTACATAGCTGAGACTCACTTAACTTTAGCAATTAGCCAAAACAACAATATCTTAATCGTTAGGAATACACCGGTTGCTTACAATTCTGAAGAGAATACTGATTCGGTACAGCAACAGGTTGTACAGATGCTGTCGCGTGAAGTGGAAATTACCTGGCGGAAACTTTTTGGGACCGATGTTGAACAAGATACAAATATTTATCTGGTGACAGGAAACACTAATACCACAGACCTTAAAGCCGCTATTGAAGAAAATCTGCATTGTCGAACAACTATTATTAATCCTTACGAAAAGGTTAAGTGTTTGCCCGAGCATAATGGATATGTCCCGATTGACTCCATTGTGATTGCTGAAGGCCTTGCTTTGAGGGCGTTGGTGCCTGAAAAAACTACCGGCATTAACTTTCTCGAAGCTGACAATGCCGACATAAAGCCAAAATTAAATCTGAAGAAGGAATTAGTAATTTGTGCGATACTTGTTTGTACGATTGCTGTTGTTTCACTGGTAGGGCTGTTTGTGCGATTGTCACATTTGGAAGCACAATATGCCCAGGTAAAAAATGAAATTAGAGAAATTTTTCAACGCACATTACCGGAAGAGAAAAATATTGTCAATCCCCTTGCTCAGTTAGAGCAGAAGTTGCAATCTTTACGAAAGGATTCCGCGTTCTTTGGCTCTATCTCCGGTACCGGACCGCTTGAGGTCTTGAATGTGATTACGACATGTACTCCTCCGGAGATGAATATAAGCCTTTACGATATGTTGATAACCACTGAATCCGTTCGATTGATGGGAACTGCCCAATCGTTTGAATCTGTATACAACTGGCAAAGGCTATTGCAAGATGCTCCTCAGTTTTCGAACGTAGAAGTCCGGGATAATCGCAGGGAGCCCGATAGTGAACGGATTCGCTTTACTGTTTTAGTGTCGTTTGCATCTAAAGGGCAGGAATAATGCGATTAACACATAGAGAACTTCGGTTGGTTATCGGGTCGGTGGTTTTTGTTGCGGCCTGGGCTTTATTTGTTTTTGGTGTCAAACCCGCCCTTGAGCGAATAGAGACTCTCAATAGAACGATACCTGAAAAACAAAGTGAACTTGAGCAACTTAATATAAAGGCCGGAGAATATATTGTTCTGTATGAAGGTCTCAAAGATTTACGTACGAAGATTGATTTGCAGGAAAAGACGTTTGAGCTGCTGCCGTTCGTAGAATCATTGGTACAGGAGTGTGGCCTTACAAAGAATGTTGTAACAATGAAGCAGGTGGTGTCACAGCTCGAAACTAACTACCACGAAACAATCGTTGAAATAAAGATGGAAAATCTGACACTTCGTCAGCTTATCGATTTTCTCTGGAAGATACAGTCATCAAAGGTCTTGGTGAGAACACAAAGCCTTTACATTAAAAAGAATCTTATAAATACGAATCTGCTGGATTCAACCATCGAAATTCGTAATCTTGGCACGACTCCCAAGATTATTTCAAAAGTATAATACTCCCTAAAAACCGGACGCTTATTTGAGGTTCATCCGAGCCAGATTAACAAATGGAAAAAACAACTGTTCGATTCGCTGCCGGAGATATTCAACCATTCCCGGCAGACCGATCAACACCGGCAGGATGAGTTAACCGAGCACCTATACCAGCAAATAGGTCAGTTGAAGGTAGAGCTCGGCTGGCTTAAAAAAAAATCTGGATTTAACGCTTGAGCAAAAGCGAAAAGCGGTCGAGCCGGGTCATAAAAAGATACCGATTTACCGACAGTATGAATTGCTGGGACCGAATCGAAGCAGCTTGTATTATAAGCCTTCCGGCAAAACACCATATAACGAGCAGCTAATGAAGCGGAATGCACATTCCGAAGCGTCAGTCCTTCCAGACATCAAAGGCGACATCGGCGGGTGGGGTCGGATCGAACAGGACGATGCGGTATATGCAGTAGTTATCCTTCCATTCAGGCCGGTAGCTGGCAGGTCCGGCCCAGCCGGTGAGGTATCCTTCGAGCCCGATCGATGTCTGAAGGTCGACAAAGTCATACCGCAGGACCGACTCCAATGTGGCACTATGCACATATCGGGCGGCCGTTCGTCCGGCGATGGTATGGCGTTCCCGCAATCCTGATATCGCCTGCTCGTACCGTTCCGGCAGCTTCACGCGGTCGCCTTCTTCGAGGAGCTTCAGCCACAGTTCACACCGTTGCGGCGACATTACGGGAATATCGATCGTTCCTGCTTTCAATACGGTTGTGATCGTGGGCGCTGGAACGATACGGACAGTCTTCTCAAAGGTGCCGATCTCCGCTCGTGCGCCCTGTACACCGTCACGGTTAAACACTGTTCGCAACTTTTTTAACGTGTATGTGGTTTCCTGTGTGCCGCAGACGATAACACGCTCGTAGAGTACGAACGGCTTATCCTCAAATGTAATTGTCTCCCACGCATGGCCCTCGAATTCCGTCAGGTTCTTGGGGTACGGTCCCGTCTGATCCCAGAATCGATCCACGCGCAGCCGGGGCGGATTCGTCGTGAACCAAATCTCGCTGACTCGCGGCGTGATTTTTCGTCGGCCCGAAACAACATCCTGTAGCTGCTTCACATCATCATTAGTCAGACCCCAGACACGCAAATGCAACCCTTGGAGCTTATCACTGCCTCCCGGGGTCCAGGGAATTCGAGAATCAACATTACCTTTTACTTCGTGAGGCGCGGCGGGCTGGGCCGAAGACTTCAGTTCAGCAGATTGCCGTGCCGATCTGCCGTCCGCAGATGCTTGGCGGTCCTCGTCACTCTTGTCTGAACAGCCAATACCCGCCGTCAATATACAGGCGAATCCAAGCACCCCGATCAATCGTATTAGTTGTATCAGTTGCATGGTAATATTTCTCAAATTATAGGACGATAGTCGATACATTACTTCCGGGTTGAAGGCAGCTCAGATTCCTTCGTATCCTGCAATTGTTTAGCTCCTGAAGGCGGCTTTACCGAACCACTTTCCTCTTTCCCGGAGCTAATCTCGGCGTCCTTTACTTGTTCTTTTGTCATAGACTTCTCGTCGTAGCCCGTCTCGCTGAGTTGTGGCTGGTTCTTAGTTGGCAACACCCAGAGCGTGGTAGCGCGTGTGGTAGTAGCGCCGAGATTGTCTGAGACGGCCAGGACAACTACGTGCGCTCCGACACCGAGGTCTGCTGTATCCAGTTGCAGATTCGGACCAGTGGTTACATAATTGTTCTTCGGCACGATCCACAGGTATTCGGCGATAGTCCCGTCGACGTCGTAGCTTCTGGAGGCGTCAATTTTCGCGGGCTCGCCCTTAACTACCGACACCGCCACCGGCAATTGTATGACCGGCGCCCGGTTGGGCGTTTCCACAACATACAGGGGCATCGCAGCGACCGCTTTGGCGCCGGCGTTGTCGGTTACCGTCAGCTCGACGGTGTATCGGCCGGGTTCCAGCTTTGAGGTGTCGAGGTTAAAGTCGGACCCATTGCCGGTGAGGTTGACCGCGCCCTTGAGCTTCCAAGCATACGCCGCCAACGTGCCGTCCGGATCATAGCAGCCGGTGGCAGGGATCGTAATCCGCCTCCCGCGACGTACGACCATCCGCGGCATCAGCCGCGCCACCGGTGTCCGCTGACGGTCGGACACTACGTGGATCGTCGCTTCCACTGGTTCGGAAATCTTCGGTGTCGGCAGGTTGTTGTCTACGACAATGAGTTTCACTTTGTGGTTGCCGGCCGTGGACGGGGCCTCGTAGCGAAACCGCCGACCATGATAGCCGCTTTGCTCCTGCCCATCGATAAACCAGCGATAGGTGATGATGCTGCCATCGGGATCGAATGAGCGGTATGCGTCAAAAAACAGTCCCTCTCCGACCTTGACTACGAATTCTGAGGCACCGAGGTCCGCCAGCGGTCTGGCGTTGGCGTCAACGCGATCGGAAACGGTTAGGGTGTTGTTCGATTCGCTGGACTCGGCGACCTTGTTTGTTGTGTCCACCTGTACTTTCAGATTGTGCAGGCCGGCTGTCGGTGTCCATATGTCAGCGAAAGCCACCTCTACGACGTCACCGCCATTAAGGGACGTCGAGATCGTTTGTTCGCTGATAAGCTTGTTGCCGTCGGACAAGCGGACCTTGAAGGTTTTGTCTGTGTTACCCACGCCCTGGTTTTGCACGACAGCAGTCAAGGTTGTGGCACAACCGGCCACGAGCGGATTAGGCAAACTGCTCAGGGCCACCGGTACCAGGTCCGCGGAGTTGCCGGCGCCGCTTGTCACCGTCACGAACACGTTATCGTTGCTGCTGAATCCGGCAGCGTCGATCGCCGTCAGAGTATATCGATGCACTCCGGGCGACAACTCGTAGCCGCCCCTGGACGTGTCAACCATCAGGTCCGGATTGGATCCGGCCTCCGTGACATTCGGCCCGGTCCAGAGGTAGGTGACCACGTCATGCTCACGATCTATCGTACGCGAGCCAATCAGCGTAAACGTCTGGCCCTGCTTGATCGACAGCGTCCGGCGTTTGGTCAGAGCGGGCATACCCACGGACAGCGCTTCTGCCTCCGTGCGCAGCTCGTCCCACAGACTCTTTATAGTCCCGTCCACAGGGAATAAATCGGTGACCTTTGGTGCCGCGGCTTCGGGACCAGCCAGCCGCTCCAGTGCCGATTCCACTGCTGCGCTGTACACCGCTCCTCGGCCCAGCCGAACGCCGGCGATGGCACAAGGCGGAGTCGAAACGAAGTAGTGCGGCGATGGGCGAACATCCAGGATCATCTCTGCACTGTTATTCGTCTCGTCGCGCTCGAAAAGCAACTCATCAGGGTCGACTTGTGCCGAGATCAACCACTTACCGCCGTGCGGCGGGACCCACTGGCAACTGGCCACCGCGCCCTGCTCGATGCGGTCAAGGAAGCATGTGCCGATCACCAGTACCTCTGCCTGCTTCTGGTTGAATTCACGCAACAGGTCTAAGGCGGTACGTCCCTTGTACTGTGCGCTGAATGGATTGAGTGAGGAGAAGGTACTTCGCCTACCGGAGGCGTCGGTCAGCGGCCGACCGATGCGTACGCTCCTGCTCGGCGTACTGATCGAAATGTTGGTTGGTGCCATGCGCAATCCTGCCGAAGGCGCGCCTTCGTTGTTGTATAGTGCTATCTGCCGCACCGGCCGGCCCAGCGCCGGCAATTGCTCGTCCCGGATCTCACGCCACTGTTCAATTAAATCCGCCAGGACCGGACGGCTCTGCCATGCCGGCTGGTACACCGCATAGAAGTTCACCCGCACGCTTGGTGCAGGCACAACGGGATATTCAGGTGACGGTTGAGGATTTGCTATGTCCAGTGCAATCGTCACAGGAGCCCCGGCATAGGGCTTATTCTTGCTGACGGCCAGCATTTCCTTTGCCCGGGGTGAGCCTGATAAAGACATCGCAATTCGTTCTGAGAACCGTCGCAGATCGGCCAGGTCCGAGCGGGTCGGCATCGCCGCAATGTACACCTTTGTTGCCTGCGGGTCTGGGCGAGGCATTCCTATCGTTGCGATCTTGGCGACAGTATTATCATACAGTTGCACATCGCTGACGTACTTTTCTATGTCGTCGTCTGAGTTATGACCCGGCGCCACCGGCGGATCCAGCGTGGCAACGAACAAGTACTGCCCCGGTTGCTGCGGCACCCAGTTGGCGTTGGGCAAGCTGCCGACGGCGGGTGTGTACCACTCCGCACCATCGTGCCAGCCTTGCCACTGTGCGGCACCCACCGACACATCCCCATGGGCGACCATTGCTTCCTGGTGGGCTTCACCCTCTCCGATTACCGTCGCCATCGAAACGGGTACCTTGCCGAGCGTCCCGCCGGTAAACGACTGGATATAGTAGTTACTCACATTAGCGCTGACGGTATGCGACTCACCGGTGTACATCTCCTCGGGCATGGCAACGTCAATGGCCAGGTTCCCAATTGGCGGAGCCGGTTGATATTCGAAACGAGTATGCGCCCACACCGAGTAGTCTTCACGGTCCTCTACCTCGTTACGGGGATCAATCTTGACACCCATAATAATCCAGGGAGCAGCGAGTCCGCCGCCTAAGAAGTTATCTCGACACAACTGATCGCGTGTGAATTCTGCCTGCTGTTGGACCCATACGCAGGTTCCTGACGGAATGTCTATTACTTGCTCGCCAATCATTCGTCCGGCGACGAACATCTGCACCGGTACGCTGTGGGCGTTGGAGCGGCTGTCATTTTTAATTTGGACCTTGTAGGTGACTGCCTTTCCGATGCCCCAGGTAGAAGTGGTGAGCCCAGCGCCCGGCTCCAGCAGCATTTCTCCCCAAGTTGTTACGTGGGGACGCTCGATCACCATCCATGCCCAGGCCTGGTCATTGGTGCCGGTATCGGCGTCGGCGGGAAGATGCTGGGCAAACTGCCCCTCTGGGTCGACCTTTAGCCGCAGCTCGTAAGGCGAGTCCAGCCGGGCGGCAGGAGCCCAAGGAAACACTAACGTCACTGATGTGGTTGAACTTAAGTCTACAAGCTGGCGGGCGATTAGAATTGGTTCACCTTGGTACTCCGGATTGGGCGAGGCGGCACCCTGCCCCGAGGCATTAAGCCACCAGGGGTAATTATGCCGCCGAACCCAGAACTCCACCGGCACATTCGCCACCGGCACGTCTGTAGCGCGGCGACTAACCGTTGCCTTCACATAGTACTGCCGGCCGGGGATGCGCTCCGTGGTGGGCGATGCCTGTGTGCAGGCGGAGTCCTGGTACAGGAACGTCGAGGTGAACTGCGCCGATAGGTCCAGAGTCGAGCTGAACGTCGCCACACCCTGATTGTTAATCTCGCACAGCTCGGTCACCTGGTAGTATGGTGCCGAGCCGTCCGGGTCGGCCAGTATGCGCACGCGATACTCGCCGGTCGGTAAGGCGTCGCGACTATGGGTAAGAGTCTGATATCCACCCGTTGCCATGGAATTGATTGTGTCAGTCCAAACAGGATTGCTCACGCCGGAGATGGCCGAGCCGTTAGCCTGCTCTACATACCACTTGACTTTGAACGCACTGGATGAACCTGTACCCTGGTTATCGACCTCAGCAGATACATTGAACTGTGCCCCGGAGGCCGAAGCAGAAGCAGCCGGTACTACTAAATCGGGCAGTGGTGGTATGACAACCTCACCCTCTCCGTTCTGTTTATTCAAAGGCAAGTCCCAGCCGAATTGGAACAAATTGCCCACGCCCGGCAGCGCACCCAGGTCCCATGTTGCGGTCGGCGTGGTATAGCCGATGCTGCTCAGCGACAGGCTTACTTCGCCGAAGTCGAACGCCTCCGAACTGGCCTCAATTTCATAATCGTTGTCTTCTCCATCGGGTGGCTCACCATTACCTCCTGCCTCTTCGTCATCTCCCTCGTCGTCTGATGACGTTAGTGATACCGACACACCCAGGCAGAATCCTACGATCGGCGAAACCTTCAGTTCGTCCTGGTAACCAATCGATGATAGAAGAACACTGAAATCCGACGTGTCGGTCAGATCGTCGGGCAGCTTCACCAGAAAGGTCTGTGCGGTAGTATCACTTTTTGCCAACGTCACAGGTATTCCGGTCAGAACTTCGCTGCCGCCAAGCGTCAGGGAATCCGAACCTACTACGGTCATATTCCCGGTCAGGTCCTTGAATCCAAGCTTAAAAAACAGCCCGGGTTTGAGTTTAAGGAAGATTTTACCCTGTGAGCCAACCTGGTAGAGCGGTATCTCCAGGCCGCTGCCGAGGCTGGATCTTGCGCCGGCCTTGAAGCCGGCATTAGGCATCGGGGCCGCGTAGTTCTCGACATGGGCCTGGAAGCCCAGGTCGAAATTGGGCAGGTAAGGAATATCACCACCTATCCAGAGGAACGTGGACCCTATGCGCCACTTCGCCTCGGCGATAGCCCCGCCTCCTGACTTCAGGAAGCATTCCGATCCAGCCGGTACAGCCCGCAGTGACACAGGCACAATCGCACCCGGTTTGATCTGGGCGTCGTCATATGTCATCTCCAGGTACAGAGTATGATGTGAAAGCATGTATCCGGGACTTGCAAACAAACGTCCCTTGACCTGAATGGGGCATGGCGAAGGCGGCACATAATCATGCCCAAATGATTTCTTGGTCCCGATGTCGATTGTTGGCAGGAATGACAATAGTTCCTGCTGCGACTCGAACGAGAGTGGACCGATCAACATGGTTCGCTGTGATGCCTGCGTGTCAGAAGCACCTGTTGCGGCAAATATTATAAGAATTATTAAAGTAATGGGGTTTGCCTTTTGCAAGATTTGAGATATCATGATTCACCCTTTCATTTCATCTGGTTGAACGAATTAATATTGCTAATGAAAAATTTAATAGAAAAACGTCTTCATAAACCTGCTATTATATTTTTGAAGGAATACTACTACAATGAAAATATATTAGAAGCCATCCCAAAACCTGTTTTGTGACGAGATTGAGCGAAAAGTTCGTGGTCAAGGCCGGAGGTGGAAAAGGCTCGGAGGTCCCTAAGGGATCGAGAACCTTTTTCGCCGACAACGCAGAACCACGGACATTGCAGCCAATCGCAGTAAAAAGAGATTTTGGGATGACTTCTATATACTATACAATTATCTGTTTTGGAATGAGGTTAACAAATCAGCATTTTCCGAAAAACGTGGTTTCTATATTGAGTCCCCGATGTTATCAGGAGCTTTGAAAAAAGAGACAGAAAGGTAAAGTTCGTTGTACGAGTAGCAGGTCTTCAAGGAGTAGATTTCTATTCCGTAATGTTTCACTGCTTGAACATCATAGCCAATACCTATGCTCCAATACAACAATCCATTAGGACTGCAACGTGTCTTATAGAATACTCAATTGTTTCAACTGCCGCCTGCCTGATACTCGGGGCATCCGGTTATCTTGGTTTTCCATTTCTGCAGCAAGAGAATTAGCCAAGAGAAATCTCAATATAACAAAAGATAACAATGTGACTTTAATAATCAGTTGTGTTTTGTATTTCGTTTCCATATCACGTACTCCCTCGAATTTAACGATAATATGGCAACCGTATGTATACCCCTGGAGAAAACGGCCAAAGACGTGGAGTACCATCAACAGAATACACAATCTCTGCAATGATTCTACTTTACGCTAATGATCAAGCAGCTAATCGATGATATGACTTCAATAATCCTCCCAAGCGTTCTATGCAAACGATCTTTGCCGTATCATCAATCGGGTGTTTTAGCTCAATGATTCTGCCCAGCGATTGATGAATCCGTTCATGATGATAATACTCACAATACTGTGCAATCGCATATTCAAGCTGCTCAACCGAAGACAGAACCAAATGATCTAAACACTCGGATTTTATAGATTTGACAAAGCGTTCGGCGTAGCAATTCAAATAAGAACTTCGAGCAGGAAGTTTTACCAGTTTTATTCCAATACTCTTCAATATCACATGGAATCCTTCCGTAGTATACAGCGGATCTCGATCATGGATTAAATACTGTTTTCCATTTAGAAATCCCTCTTCACTATCAGTAAGAATCTTAGCTATCTGACACATATATTGCCCATCAGGTTGAAGCTTGATTGGAGCAAAAAAAGACATTCCGCGTAGCAAGTTCCATCACAAAGAACAACGTGCAGCGAATGAGTTTACGGCCTACCAGAAGTTCAATCATGAAGAAGTCACAGATAGCTAATACGTCCCGATAGCTTTTAATAAACTCATGCCAGGTGGATCTGACGGTTAAGCCTGGTTCTGGATCGTAACCGTGTTCGATCAAGATGTTCTTTACACCAGACTTGCAGATATAATAATCCACATTATTGACCTGATCGGTGATCTTCTGATATCCCCCGCGAGTATTCTCTTGCTTGAATCTAATCACAAGATTGATAATCTCTTTGGCTATTTGTGGACGACCAGTGTACGTTCGGTTGAGAGATCCATCATATTTTTCAGCGATGAGATTTCGATACCATCGTAGGATCGTATCTGGTGTAAATAATTCTGTACACTGCTCTATTAGCAGCTTTTGACTAAGCCGCTTTGCCTTGGCCGACCAATTCGACCGCTTTGGCTCTGGCGGCGTTGAGGCTTCGCGGACGCCAGCGGCACGGCGTGGGGATCGATGGCAGGCAGGTTATCCTGCGACTCGCCGCCGAGATAGACGGCCGGGGCAGTTATGAAAACCTGGCAGGCCGGTGATGTGCGCGGCCATGCAAAAGTGGCAAAAGGCCCCAATGATCCATTTCTGAACGATGGTGAACCACACGGCACTTCCGGCGGCCGCCCACCAGATAATGCCGGCCCAGGTAGGCGCTCAACGCCAGAGCCAGCGTGCTCAAACCCGTCAAAACCCAACGCCACCAGGGCCAGGACCGGCGAAAACGAGTCATTTCTTCATAAGTAACCAAAGTTAGATCCTTTTGAATGTTACCTTCGCGGCCAAACACAAAGCTCCGCGGCCCGCCATCGAGCCGCGGAGCTTTAATCTGTGTCGTCTTGGACGGTTTTAATTACTACCGTCTAATTTAGTTCCACAAGCGTCCTCACTGAGGTCTCTTGCTATACTGGTTGGGCGCACCGGGCGTTGGAACATTACCGGCTATCTGCGCCCCGTTGTCATGTGCTTTGGTCAATGCAGTGGTAAGGGTGATGCCGCTGCCGGAGACCTGTGCATCCACTGCGTGTGCAAAAGTGAGCGGCGCGGTAACTGTGACGGAGGCACCGCTAGAACTGCCTCGGCCGCCAAAGCCGCGACGGCGACCGCGGTCGATGGAAGCGATAATCGCCGTTTCACGGTTTGCGCCACTGTCAATGGTAATGGTCTGACCGTCGCTAAAGCCCATAACGTTGGCAACAGGGATAACGGTCGCGCCTGCTTCGGTGGCAGTTCCCACTGTGGTTGCGCCTGCTGTACCAACCGTCGCGATGACGGCGGTCTCGCTGTTCGCGCCCGCATCAATTATGATCTTCTGGCCGGCGGCAAAGTCCTCCACACTGGTAACTTTGATATTGTTCGCGCCGGCGGTTGATGCGGCCGACACGGTGGTGGTGGTCTGCAATAGGAAATCGCGGCAGTTGCTGTCTGCATCGGCGCCGTCTGGGTAGCGGCCCGCGCTCATATTGGGCCCGCCGGCTGCCGAGTCGCCCCGCCTGCCGAAGCCAAAGCCTCTACCCGCACTGGGCGTCGGCACGCTGCAACCGCTCTCCCCTGCTCCGGATTTGGCCTGGTAACCCTCGGCGGCCCATGGGTCGACGATGAGACCATAGTTGAGGCTGTCAACGACCAGGCCAGCGGCGTCACGCAGCACCATGTTGCCGGCGTTGGCGAGAGTGGGGCCCCCGAACCACTGGTTGGGTTTCTGCGCTGCCTGGTAGCCTGCGGTCGTGACCGCGGCGTCACGCACAACCGCGTCGATCTCGTGGTCTTTGGCCAGGGGCTGGTCGAGTGTTATGCTGGTGTCGAGCGCCAGGACAGGCTCGTTGCTCGAGTGGTCAAAGGCCGTCGCCGGCTCGAAGCTGATCCCCGATCCCCAGGCGCTGAAAGGGAGGTTAGAGGCATGGTCGAACTTCAGCGGTTCGGCCAGGTCGAGTCCCGTGCCCGGATCCTCCGTATCCGTTAAGGGACCGCGAAAGGTGTTACGGGCCGACTGCGTACCGACTTTCGTAATGGTGACGGTCTCGATCCCATGTCCGATGCTGTCGATGTCCAATCTGAGCTTGTCACCGACTGAAAAACTGGCCACGGATGATACCTTGATGTTGGTATCGCCGGCTTTTGCATCCATTGACAGCCAGCCTTGTGTACCAGGCTTGCCGACTTCGGTGACCGTGACTACCTCGTATTTTTCCACAGTGTTCGCGACGACGGGATAGGTGGCGCCATAGCCGATAGCCATCTTCTGGCCGACCTCAAAGCCGTCCACGCTCTCGACAGGCACGCTGGTCGAGCCGGCGGGGATTGTGATCACCGGACCGTCGGGGAGAGGTTGCCACACGGTCGTCAAACCACGGACTCCACCTCGACGACCTCTGCCGAAAGGTGACGCGGGTGCCTCAGGCTCGGATGGCGTTTTGATACTTGTGATCTTGCGGGTTTCCACGGCGGAGCCGCTGTCGATTTGAATCGTATCGCCGACCGACATGCCGTCCGTGCTCCTGACGTAGATGGTGGTGTCACCCTTTTTCGCAGGGACCGCCAGCCCGGAGTTGGACAGGCCGAGCAGGTAGAAGCCGCGAGCCGCGAGCTTCGTCCCGGCCGGGATCTTGACCGACGAAAAGATGGGCAGTTGGGTCGCGTGCTGGGTCAGGGTCCAGTTGGAGATGTCGACTTCACTGGCGCCGGTGTTGTAGAGCTCGATGAACGAGTTCGTCGAGTTGGTCGGAGAACCGGAGCTAATAGCAAACTCGTTGATCTTGATCGGGCTGACGTTCCGC
>CAZKYP010000018.1:0-27579 GCA_964556885.1 uncultured Pirellulales bacterium
CGGCCTTATCACATGGATGCACACATTCTCACCGGCGAAAATGTGGATAAAAGGTCTAAAGGCCCTAACAAAACCAATCGTGCATCTTCATACCCAGTTTAACCGTGACATCCCCTGGGCCACAATCGACATGGACTTTATGAACTTGAATCAGTCCGCACACGGCGGCCGCGAGTACGGATTCATCCTCAGTCGCATGCGTAAGGACAGGAAAGTCGTCGTCGGCCATTGGCAGCAAGATTCTGTACAGAAAAAGCTGGGAGTATGGATGCGGGCCGCGGCCGCATGGCACGACTGGCAAAACGGCAAAGTTGCACGTTTCGGCGACAACATGCGTGAAGTTGCCGTTACCGAAGGTGACAAGGTCGAAGCACAAATTCGCCTGGGTTATTCCGTTTCCGGTTACGGCGTCGGTGATCTCGTTGCCAAAGTCAATTCCGTTACCGACGCTCAGATAAAAGCACTCATAAAACAATATAAAGACGAATATAAAATCCCCAAGCTCAATGAAAAAGCCGTTCGCGAAGCAGCGAAAATCGAACTCGGCATGAGAGCATTCCTCGAAGAAGGCGGATTTACGGCCTTTACTACAACATTCGAAGACCTTCACGGCCTGATTCAGTTGCCCGGTCTGGCGGTTCAGCGTCTTATGGCCGACGGATACGGATTCGGAGCCGAAGGTGACTGGAAAACGTCCGCACTCGTCCGTGCGATGAAGGTCATGGCCGCAGGTCTTAAGGGCGGAACCTCATTTATGGAAGACTATACCTACCACCTGGACCCTGAAAGAAGCATGGTCCTCGGAGCTCACATGCTCGAAGTATGTCCCTCCATTGCCGAAGGAGATGTGAAGCTGGAAGTTCATCCGCTTGGAATCGGCGGGAAGGCCGACCCGGCACGTCTCGTATTCAACACCGCAACAGGCTGCGGCGTCAATGCGTCTATGCTCGATATGGGCAACCGCTTCCGCCTGCTGGTAAATCCGTGCGATGTGGTCCCGCCGAATGAAGACCTGCCGAAACTACCGGTAGCACGGGTCGTCTGGATTCCGAAGCCTAATCTGGAAATCGCGGCTGGAGCATGGATTCATGCCGGCGGTGCGCATCACACCGGTTTCAGCATGGCAATAACCGAAGAGTGCCTCGAAGACTTCGCCGTAATGGCGGGCATCGAATACCTGCTCATCGACGACAAGACCACGATCCGCGAATTTAAGAATGAAATCCGCTGGAACGATGTGTATTATATGATCGCCAACAGCGTATTCTAATCTCGAAGAGCGTGTCGCGGGCATCCCCTCGGCAAGCTCGGGGGCAGGCTTTGCCCGCGATTCGAGGGCGTGACGCCCTCGACACTAAAAGTCTATTAAAGTGATTGAGAGGTCATTATGGGGAAGGTCTGTACCGTTACAGCAGTATTCGTTTTGATTTTTCAGTGCATAGTTTTTGCCGATGTAAAGGACCCGGCGATGAAGGCACTTGAGGTAAATAAATAATAGTGACAGGGCTCGTTTCCGAAGTTATAGAAAAGCTGCTGTCAAATGATTGGGATTAGGAATGTTAACTTTACAATGAAGCAATGAAGCGGGTGAAGGGAATCGGACCCTCATAACTGGCTTGGGAAGCCAGTGCATTACCACTATGCTACACCCGCAAATGCGGCTTAATTCTTTCAGCAGTTAAATTATATATTTCCCCGACTTTTGTCAAGAGATTTGTCAGGTTGGCAAATAACAAAAGATGAATGAGAATCCTAAATATGAGATTCTCATTCATCCTGTTACTAATAAAGTATCCAAAAATGTTTACTGAGATTTACTGGCCTGGGCCGTTCCGCCGTATGCTCCTATATTAATTACAGAACCATTCGGACTGGGCTCCATTCCAACATCACTTGCCGGATCACCAGCATCGATACAAAGACTGGTTTCCTCGTCCTGTACCCAAGTCCGGCCGACCGGATCCCAACGACCAGTCTGTGACTTTAGATGGTAATCTCCGTTCACATAGTCTGCAAACAACGGATCAACATCGATATTGCCGCTACCGGGCCATGTGCCCTGAACATCACTATAGTCGATCGCGGCGGAAATCACATCTATCTGAACATTATCAGTGTTGCTTCCATTGAAATATACGATGGAGTTACTTATAGTCGTACTGCCGCCCCAGACACCCTGCCGCAAATTACCGGCAACAGTACAGTTTATTAATGTAGCTGAATTCGGCACACGCGCCGGTAATTGATACAGCTCGATACCAGCCCCGGTATTTTCGGCGATGATGCAATTTGTAGGTGTTACACTGCTGACATTCCATAACTTTATGCCGGAATTGCGATTACCTTTTATGACACAATTATTAATCACAGGCCCCACACCGTTAGTACCATATAGACCGGAATTGCCGCCGGTAATCGTCAAGCCCGCAAGAACACATCCCGCATCTACCCGGCCGGAGAAACTGACAACCGGATTTTCTCCGTCGCCGTGAATGACCGTAGCCGCTGTAACATCCGGATCATCAGGATTGACCGACCTGAGTATCAGATTCTTGGAAGATATTACGATGTTTTCATAATAGGTTCCTTCTCTAAGAACTATCTCGTCGCCAATAGCGGCCTCATCAACAGCATCCTGAATGTAGCCGTATTTCTTACCGGTGTTCAGGTTCGTAACCGGCAAAGACAAATTCAGCCCGGTCACCAATTTCGGGTCTGCAAAGATAGTAGAACCGTACGCATCGCGTGCTTTAACAGTCCACCAGGTCTGTTCGAAAGGTAATGAAGTTATTACTTCTGCAGGTGGAGCCGGGGTGTCACTGACAACCATATAATCCTGAACGCGATGCGGGTCCGAGCCGAACAGAAGCTGATAGCCGACGGCATTTTCACTTATTTCAGAAGTCAACACCGCTCCACTGGGATCACCGACATCGACCGGTCCGACAAGCGTAACCGGCTCAGGGAGTCTGGCGGGAAAATTCGCCTCATCGAAAAACTGCATTTCACCGTCAGTTCCACCTTCCCAGTGGAATCTGTAAATTTCCTGCAGCGGCGTCTTTGCTAATTGCAGGTTTTTACCCGGACCGAATACCGACCAGAAAGAACCGGCAATAAGCCCACCGTTAAAATCATTCATACTCGGACTCGTAAGAGAGCTCTTATACCACGAAGGAGGATAACCGTGGTTGTTAAGAGCGACCTGGACATTCAAAATACCCGGATAAAACATCGGTCCGGTTCCCTCATACGTATCCATCCAGCATTGCTCTCCGTCGACATCGCTTTCCAAAAGATTCAAAATGCTCTCTGAATAATCCCTGCAGCGTCCATCCAGAAATGTCACCCTGTTGACGTTAAATCTCGGGTCTTTATAGGTCAGGTTCATGCGAATTGCAACATCTATGCAAGGCTGGCCGCCGGTACTGTGGCCGGCCGTTTGAATCTTCTGATTATAGTTCGGAGCCACCTCATAAAGATACCGGACAAGCATATCACCGTACCTGTAATACGTCCGCCCCGCCTCGGTCGGGTCCGGCTGATAAGAAAAACTCAGAATATTGACCACTTTACTCCATTCACTGTCACTCCACGAGCCGCTTCCGGTTATGCAGTCTCCGCCGCCGAAATAAACAAACGTCGGTTTGTTTGGATCGAAAGGTCCACTTTCCCGGCTATAGGTAGTTCTTTCGAAATATGGGAATATTCTGACCTCGGCGATTTCCGGCAGGCTTTGGTACTGCCCGTCATAAACAACAAGCTGGAACTCGCAGATTTGAAGTTCATCGGTCTGAATAAAGCCGCTGATTGTCGGCGTAGCTGTATTCGAATCGGCAATCACAAGCGTCGGGCCGGAAATTTGTTCCCACGCATATAGCAGCTCGCCGGAATTGTCCGGGTCGTACGAGGCGGTCCCGTCAAGTGTCACAACCTCTTCCGAGGCGTAAACAGGCAGGCCGGTAACAGCCACCGGTATATGACTCAAACCTATAAGTATTGTAATATCATCGGTTTCACTATCTAATTTTCCGTCACTGACCGACAACGAAAAATTGTAGACTCCGTAATCGGACGGCTTAAATGTCGCCACCTGACTATCGGCACCATCAATATCTACCGATGCCCCGGCCGTCTGTGTCCATTCATAAATTAGATCCTGATTACCGTCTGGATCATACGAACTGCCCGCATCGAGGGTGATATAGTCGGGTATCTCATCGAGTGTCTGGTCGTCACCGGCCACAGCAACAGGCCTGAGGTTGCCGCTAAACTCGGCGGCCCCGATATCTACTCTACCATAAATAAGCCTGTCATTTCCGTACATATCTTTCTCGCCGGCCTGGACGATGCAGTTCGGGTCACCTGCGTTTATGCAGGGAGAATCCATTTGTAAACGAAAATCATTAGACTGTATGTTGACCAACATCGGATCCTGGTAAATATTGTTGCGAGCATCCCTTGTTTTGGTTTCCGGCTTGTATATATTATCTATGCCGTCCCAAATACTGTTAAATTCAATCCGGTCCTCGGGTATCGAACCTTCCCTGTATATACTGTCAGTACCGCGAGCATTGCCGATTACATTGCTTAATGCTATACAGGGTCCATATTCAGTATAAGAAGCAAAATATATATTACCGCCCGAATCAGAAGCATAATTGTTGACGATAGTGTTGTTTATTATGCTGCCTGCCAGCAAAAGAACTCCACCGCCAACCATAGCTGAATTGTCATATATCAGGTTATTAGTAATATTGGCATTTTCCAGACCTGCCAATATCCCGCCGCCTATGACCGAAGAATTGTCCCTTATTATATTATGAGTAACTATTGCATTCGATCCCAGACAACCGATTCCACCTCCCCAACCTTCTATACCGAGTGTATCAAGAACTTCTTCGTTGCTGTTGCCTGTGATTAGATTCTTTGTTATAGTCGGCGAAGAAGCCGTACAAAGAATCCCTCCCCCGGCAATAACGGACTCTCTTCCGATAAACTCTGCTGCCAACAATGTCCCGTATCCGCCGGTGATAGTAAAGCCGCTAATTACTGTTTCCGGAGTCTCACCGTTTGCAAATGTTACTACACTGGACTGACCGTAACCGTGAATAACAGTAGCGGCCACAACTTCCGGATCATCGGGATTGGTGCTGGTAAGAACAATATTCCTGCCCTGGAAGGTTATATTTTCAAGATATGTGCCGGGACTAACAATGATAGTATCGCCTTCATTGGCATCATTGATAGCCATCTGTATTGTGGCGTATTGGTCCGGGACCCGAAGAGTGTCCGCCGAAACCGGTGAATTTGCCAGGATAACCAATAAAATAACAAGATTTAAGATAACCGCCTTACACATTTTTTCTCCTTTCAACCAGGCTTTTTTAACAAAGCTTATGATACATTTTGATGTTGAATGTAGACAGCAGATTTAATACGACTTGGATTGAAGCTGCCTCCGAATCTTAGCTGCTATATTATACCCTAAAACACCTCCAATTCTATTAAAATACAGATACTTGAACTATTATTAGGCACTCTTGCAAAACTTCACTTATCAAAACATAAGTTTCCTACAAAAAAGTTACCATTTTGTTACAGTTTCATCTTTTTTTTGTGATTTTCACCGGAAAGTTAAAAATCACCCGAAATCCGTCTCAAATATCAATTCAAGCAGTTACTTATAAAACGCTTTTAACACACTTATGTGTCGCAAAATATTCACAATTATTACAAAATTATCCGATTCCAGCGAAATTACCGGTTCACAGGAACACACACACTCAAACTCACATCCTGTATCATTGGTTTCTTTTCCATTGATACAGTGATAGACTTGTTCAGTTTACGACAGGAAAATAAAAAAAATCGGTCTTTACCACCACAAATTCCCGGATTTACTTTGTTTCGAAGCCGCAAAGTCTGTCCCATAATACACTTTGTCTGCTAAAGTCCGTATCTATATGGGTCGATAATGGGAATAAGATACGCTGTGCATAGATGGTCTACGTCTAACATTGGGGGATAAAAGGTGATAGTGTAGTAATATGAGAAGAGGATTTTCACTCGTAGAATTGATTATCGTAGTAGCCATTTTAGGAATAATGGCGGCTATAGTAGTACCACAATTTCAGAACAATTCCGTCGAAGCGAAGGTGGCTGTTGCCAAGGAAGGTCTGCGCATACTACGGAGCTCCATCGAAGTATATGCGGCCCAGCATGGGGGCGTACCTCCGGGTTATGAAAACGACAATCCGCAGACTACTCCGACTTATGAAAATTTCGTTGACCAGCTCGTAACCGACAACAGCTACATGACGAAAATGCCAAAGAATCCCTTCAATGATCTCCAAAAAGTCCACATGATCGGAAACAACGATACGTTTCCACAAAGTCCCGTCGACGGATACGGATGGATTTATCAGCCCGCCACCAAAACAATCAGATTAAACTGGCCGGGTACAGATTTGGAAGGAATGCTCTACCTGAACTACTGATTATCAGTCATGGCTCCGTCACCTTCTGGAAAATCAGGCTCTCCCTCGGATTATCGTTCGGATCGGAAGGAAGTGCGTAATTATGATACTTGCCGGTATCGGCGACATATTCAGGATAGCTGAATCGGTCGGCCCACCATAACCTGCCGTCCGGGGAAACCGAACCAACAAAAATATCATGGGTCTTCCCTTTCACGATATTGTCACCAAGCTCTGCACGGAAATGTTCGATTACTATTTCAACAATCAGTTTGCGCTGCTGGTGTATGTACTCGACGGTCCATTTTCCCGGTACAAATGTCCCTCTGCCGCCGAGTATCATCGGCACGGTTGTCGTCTCCCCCGGCTTTACCTTCACCCTGCCGAGACTGATGACCGCCGACGATATGGAGCCGTCCCGCTCAAAAACAAATTCCCATCCGCCGTCGTTCGCTTTCCATGTCCCGACTATCTGCGGCGGGAATTGCCCGTCACCGTCGACGATGACTTCGACACTGTTTTTCCTCTCGCCAAAATTCGAGCAGCCGACGAGCAACATAAACACAAGACAACATAAGAATAATGTCACTAACCGTCTCATGTACATGATTCCGTTCTATCAACAATAACTCAATGTCGATCATCTTTATCTTCAAAAGTACGATGTCAATGGAAGATTAAAGAATTTTATAAAACCACCCCATTATCGGCAAGACAAAAGAAGAGGCAGGCCCTTAAACCTGCCTCTCTAATTATATCAATACTTCTGAAAGAGTATTATGGGCAATCAGGAGCCGGACCATCCGCAATCTGCCAATTGGCAATCAGGATGTCAAGATCATTCGTCGAAACGCGATACCCGCTCTGCGCCCTGTGATCGAAGTCGGCACAAATCTGATTACCGGTCAATGCACTCAGCGGCTTGTTCCACGCAGAAATCAGGATGTCAAGGTCGTTCGTCGAGACCCAGTATTTGCTGCTGCTCTGGGAATTGCCGTCCGCATCACCATGGCACTGCCGGGGATTAACGCTGCGAAGCCAGCATGAGGGCCTGCCAACCGCTTCCCACTGGCTGCGCTGCACACTGCTAAGGGCTGAAAAAGCACTGGCACTGACGGCGCCGCTAACCGGTCTTTCCGTTGCACCACCTAAAACAACCGTCGCTTCGGAACCATCCTCAAGGACAACGTTGCCGCGGATCGCATTTGTCGTAACACTTATTAAACATTCTTCACTGCATGTGATCGTGCAAAGCCTGCCGGCCAGTGCCGGGGCATTTGCATCATATAGTGAACCCATCTCGATGGTAATACCGTTCGAACCAAGACCTTCCAATGCCCCCGGGTCGTCGGCATTAGCCACAGGCGTATAATCCGCTATATTCCAGTCATCGACTTCACCGGTTTCAGGATTGACCGAAATGAACCTGCTGAAGTTGGCCGGGAAAATGCCGTAGCCGCTGTTGTTATCCCCTTTGGGATAATTATCGATGCTGACAATAGCACCGGCGCTAACCGTGATATCCAAAGCAAATGCCCTGGCCCGCTCGGTCCCTGAATAGTCGATGGCTACCTTCCCATCGCCAAGGTCCGTGGCGGTAATCGTAATATCCGCCCAGACAGGAGCGGCTAATATGACTATAATTAAGGCAAAAAAGATTTTTTTCATAGCATCATTCCTTCCTTCTCATAATCTCAGGATTTCAAATCCCGTACAATCTTGGCCATATCTGCGTATAATAACAGCAATTCGTCCAATTTGCAAACTCCGATAATATCAAATATAAAGCTCCGGCCACCCGGAAACAACCCTAAAAGCTATTACCCTTTCCCTCGTCTTTTCTCTTGTTGTTCAGCAACGAATCATACGTGCCTAAATCCGGCCCAATAAAGACGATGAAGCTTAGCTTAATACTATCAAAAGTTACATTATTTTTCAAGAAAAAAATGCCAAAATAGACCACAGAACTGCATTTATCATCCTATTTCCCCGCCGCTTGCGTCCGCCGCACACTCCCGCTTTAGATAATTAGTTCATTTGTTGATTAGTTAATTAGCCGAATCTTCGATCTTCTATACCCCGTCTTCTGTCCAGAAATTGGCTTTGTTTTTTCAAACCACAGATTTCACAGATTAACACGAATTTATTCTAAAAATTGTGTTTTCTAACGCTGTCCTCAGTACTCTGAACGCAGAACTTCCGGCCGAAGGCCGGAAATCGGCTTTGTTCTTTCAACCACCATCACACAATACGCACCCCGCAGTACGCAATACGAATCATTTGGCTTTGTTTTTCCGGTCCAGAAATCGGCTAATTTCCCATATTCTGTTTATATCAAAGAGCTTACAACAATTTGATCCCATAACAATTGGCTTTGTTTTCCAAAACTCCTTAACGCTGAACGCAACACTCCGAATGCAGAACTTCCGGCCGAAGGACGGAAATTGGCTTTGTTTTTTCAAACCACAGATTTCACAGATTAACACAGATTTATTCTAAAAATTGTGGTTTCTAACGCTGAACGCAGCACTCCGAACGCAGAACTTCCGGCCGAAGGACGGAAATTGGCTTTGTTTTTTCATTCTGTCCTGTGACTTATGCACTTGTGCTCTTGTGACCTTCTATAGGATAAATCGTGCTCTTTTCAGAAATTGGACCCTCCTTCGATATTCGATACTCGTAATTCAATATTCAATTCATGCCATAGATATAAACATTCTCGCACCCCCCCTCCTTCAATTGCGTATTATACCCGCAAAAGGTCCAAAAGTCAAATACCGAAAGCCCGATATCCAACAAAATGTCCTTGACTTAATGCACATCCTAAAGGGTATAAGCCAATGAGATCGCCGAAGTCTGCCATACATAAACAAATAATTATTTTCCGAAAATGTTAAGGTTTATTAAGTTTTTATGAGGTCTTAAATTCAAAATAGAACCAGGCAATATTTTTGCAAAAATGATATATTTTTAGGTTTTTCAGCCCTAAAAGTCAATATAGTGAATATGGGAATATAGGTACATGTGCGAGCAAGATATAATGTATAAATAGATAATATTTATTATTTATATAATAGACTTTTTTATAAATCCTGTATAATAGTATCAAGAATACTTTGATTGTCCCGAAAGGGAAAAACAACAAAATTAGTTTTTAAAGGAGAAGAATGATGAAAATGATGACAAGGTTTGTAATGTTGTTGGCTATAGTGACGATTTGCCTTCCGGCACAGGCTGATATTCTCGTCTATGCCAAGACTATCAAGCTCTGGGAAGCCTGGGAGTCTGAACCTTATGTATTTAATATTAATGACTGGACCATAAAAGGATATCTCGTCCTCGATGTTAGTTTCAATGAAGATGGTACGCTCGAAGGGATTCAAAGTGCAGAGCAAATCGAGTACTGGAAGGAAGGAAGGGATAAATGGTACACTGTGAATAAAGAAAATTTTAATCTCAGAACAATTGATTATGGCAATATCGGATGGGTACTCTACCAAGTTATTAATAATAGTGAGAACGAAGCTGATACGACTATGCTCAGGGGGACCGCCAAATATACAGATATTGGTTTAGGCAGAGATACACGAAGAGAGATAGCTCAAACGCTTAGTGGCTTAGGTCTGTTCAATGAGAGGGATGTGGATTTTGGTTGGTGTGAATGGACACTGAGATTGCAGCAAAACTGGACGAAATGGTCCAATCAAGATGAAGATGATATTGAGGCTACCGTGGATAATATAACGGGCTATCTTGAAGACAGGGGCTACATTGAGGATTAAATAAAAAATCTTTTGGCCGAAGTTTAGTTTATCCTGGTTTAATTTGAAAGAGCGATTCTGTCACTGTTATTATGGTATAATCGCTTTTTTTATTCGATTTCAGAAGTCATTATATGGTGTGCAACCTGTCCCATAGGGAATGCCGTTTTTGCACACGCGGTAAAAATGTAACCTTTGCAGCGTATGCTCCGTAAGGAGTCCTCAGGACAGCTAAAAGGCAAGTTGCACATCCTACCAGGCTTAATGGCAATATAGGGGACATAGGCATTTAGGCACAAATATGAACAAGATATAATGTAAATATAGTAAATATATTTTATTTATTTAGTAAACTTTTTTATAAATCCTGTATAATAGTATCAAGAATACTTTGATTGTCCCGAAAGGGAAAAACAACAAAATTAGTTTTTAAAGGAGAAGAATGATGAAAATGATGACAAGGTTTGTAATGTTGTTGGCTATAGTGACGATTTGCCTTCCGGCACAGGCTGATATTCTCGTCTATGCCAAGACCATCAAGTGCTGGGAAGCATGGGAGACTGACCCTAATGTATTTAATGTTGATGAATACACCGTAAAAGGATTTCTCGTCCTCGATCTTTGTTTCAGTGCAGAAGACGGCACATTTATGAGTATTAATGGTGCAGCGCAAATCGAGTACTGGAAGGATGGAAGGGATAAATGGTACTCGGTGAATGAGGAAAATTGGTCTGGCAGAAGAATTGCGAATGGTAATGCTGGATGGGTATTAGAGCGAATGAATAATCAGGAAACAGACCAAACCGATGCTGTGATGCTCAAGGGGCTCGCCAAATATACAGATATTGGCTTTGGCAGGAATGAAAAAAGAGAGATAGCCCCAACGCTCAATGGTTATGGTCTGTACAATCTTGACGATTTAAGGATGTGTGTGTGGACACTCAGATTACAATCGCAATGGACGAAATGTAGCAATCAGGATAATGATAATATCGATATTACCGTGGGTAATATAGTGGATTACCTTGAAGACAAAGGTTATAATACCGAAAAATAAAAAAATCTTTTGGCCGAAGTTTGGCGTATATTGGTGTAAGTCGAAAGAGCGATTCTGTCACTGTTATTATGATGGAATCGCTTTTTTTTATTCGATTTCAGAAGTCAGTATATGGTGTGCAACCTGTCCCATAGGGAATGCCGTTTTTGCACACGCGGTAAAAATGTAACCTTTGCAGCGTATGCTCCGTAAGGAGTCCTCAGGACAGCTAAGAGGTAAGCTGAACACCCTACCCGACTGGACTGGCGAAAAATAGAACTATTGAAGGACGCTCTCGCCGCATCCGACCTGCCCATGATTGTTGATGTTATCGACTATAACGCCATCTCAGAAGAATTCAAAGCCATCGTGGATAAACATTACGAAGTCATACAGCCACGCAAGACGCAATGAGTTAAACCTTTTAATATTACCTACATAAGAATGTCACCCACCATGTAAAATACGCTCATACGTAAAGCGCGTATTTATGCCTTAGGTACGCGCTTTACGAACGTGGCATTGAACAATCATATGATATTATAATTGCCGGTTTAATGGTAATGACAAACCAATCAGAATTGACAAACAAACCCGGCTATAATTCTTAACACTGTACAATTTCAAATTGTTCTGTTATCATTATTCTGAACAGGAAAAAAGATGTAAAAAAATGGCAAAGTTGGAAGATATCAAATCCGGATTATGTGATAAGCCTATAGTCATTGATAACTAGCGTCAAGATGACACTTATGAGGGTGTCTATCCAAAAGGGGCAAGGGACAAGAGTGCTTACTTTTCTCCTGAAATCGTTGATGAAAATTATCTGAAAGGAAATTATCGTTATCTTTTCAAGCTTTCCCGTTCATGGTGTTCCTGGCAATTTTGGGGCGAAATCATTGCTTACAGGCTTGGCCTAATTATAGGGGTAGAAGTTCCACCGGCACACATCGGACTAAGCCAGAAGTATAATACGCAGGAGACTACATACGGAGCTCTAATTGAATGGTTCTATGACGACAGGAAAGATCTCTATGTCGAAGGTGGGCAGTTCATGGTCCAGTCAGTCAAAGATTACGACCGCCAAAGAGGAGCTCAACACAACTTCTTGACTATTGCAAGTCTCTTCAAGGATCTGCTCCCCGGATTTCATGAACATTGGGCCGGGGTGTTTACGTTGGATTGTCTTACAGGTAATACAGATCGTCATCAAGACAACTGGGGATTGATCCTAAAAGGTGCAAGATCAAAACCAGCAAAAGAGGTAACACTTGGCTTTTCCCCGGCCTTCGATAATGGAACAGCTCTTGGTTATGAGATAGTTGAAAAAAATATTGAAAAATACAAAGAAGAAAAAAAGCTTGAAAAATATCTCACAAATCCCCGCCATGCCCGACATCATATGAAATGGTCTCTTGACGAACAGGAAGAACTCAATTTCTTTGACTTTATGAAAAAGTTTGTTCTGGAATTTCCTGGGACCATACCTATAATTGAGGAATTATTGAGTTTCGGCCAGCCGCAGGTTGAAGAGATATTGAGACCTCTCATAACCGCTGTACCTGAGTCAAAATACTGTCTAAGCCGGAAAAGATTTCATTTTATAATTGAGTTCATATTCAAACGTAAGGAATTACTTGAGAAGGCCCTCGGTATATGAGGTATATCGAACATATAATTGAACCTGAAAAACTTTTACTCTCATGGCAGACATCGCAATCCGGCAAGGAACGCGGAAGGATGTTTGTCGCGGAATTGATTCGCAAGGAAGATGATGCGGACCTCGTGTACTTGCTTGATAGTGACGAGTTCAAATATGCACAATCTTTGGGTTTTAAGGAGTACACGGGTTTTTCGGCCGATCAACCAATCCATAAAAATGCTCTTTTTGCATTCATGAAACGCTTACCTCCGAGGTCACGAGGTGACTTCGGTAAATATCTTGACTCGCTACGGATACACAAAGATGCAGAAATCTCCAATTTTGCTCTCATAGGTTATTCCGGCGCAAGACTTCCGGATGATGATTTCACCGTTATCCACACATTTGAAAACGCCGCCCCTCCTTTTGAATTTCTGTTACACGTTCAAGGCTATCGTTACTATGTGGAACAATTACCTTTTGACAGCATAAAACTGGAACAGGAGGCTACTTTTCAGGCTGAACCGGAAAATGAATTCGACCCAAAGGCTATAAAAATTATTATAGGCGGAAATCATGCAGGCTACATCTGTCGAGGACTAACAGAATCATTTCATAAGTGGTTTGAGATGGATTACAATATTACCGCAAGTATAGAACGGAAAAACGGAACATCGGAGCAACCTGAAATTTACCTTTATGTTTCAATAAAATGAACGCTTTTATCATTATCCACAACCTTCCGGTTTAGGCAAATTAATCATCAATTTTTCTCTGGAAAGCAGATTGTCTCAGCAAAAATTTATATAAGTTTATTTCATGATTTATAAGTTCTTATATGCAATTTTGATGGGTCTGTGATATGTTTTTAGGATGTTTAAGTTTATACAGGGACGGTCTATATTAGTTCGATTGATATTGCTGGTTTCGGTTTTGTGTCTGATCGGAATCGGGATAGCGACTATTTATTCGCTCGGCCATCCTATTGAATCCGGTCCGGGCGGACAGGTGAGCGGGCTGTCCGGTCACTGGAAAACACAGGCGTTATTTGCAATAATAGGATTTATCGGCTTCATCGCGGCCAATGCCATCAGCTATCGGCGATTCGGGGCCGCAAGCTACTGGTTCTTCCTCGGTATACTCATCCTGCTGGTCATTTTACTCGTGAGCAAGTACGTAATCGAGCTGCCCTTTGCAAGACCCATAAAAGGCACACATCGCTGGATAAGATTCACCGTCGGCGGCCACACACTGCCGTCGATCCAGCCGTCTGAATTCTTTAAGATTGTATACATCCTGACCCTTGCCTGGTATCTGCGGTATCGCAGCAACTACCGCAATCTCAACTCACTAATCGGCCCGTTCGTCTTAACGCTTCTGCCTATTGTACTGATACTCCTTGAGCCGGACCTGGGCACGGTTATCCTTATGATGCCGATATTCTTTACAATGCTGTTCGTCGCAGGGGCAAAGGTTAAGCACCTTCTGATCGTCGTCCTGATGGCTGCTCTTATCAGCCCATTGTTATGGACCAGGATGAGACCGTACCAGAAAATCAGGATAAGCAGTGTTCTTCTCCAAAGCTCATGGATTCGCGAGCAGGCGGAGAAACATCCGTTTATAGGCAGGATTCTCGTCGGCGGGCAATTCAGCGAAAAGCAGTGGCAAAGCGACTGGGGCTGGCAGCTTATCCGCTCCAAATACGCCGTGGCATCCGGCGGCACGACCGGCTATGGCTTTCGCCAGGGTCCATTTCTTAAATACGATTTTCTGTCCGAAAGGCACAACGACTTCGTATTCACAATAATCGCCCAGCAATGGGGTTTTTTAGGATGCTTGTTTGTGATAGGACTGTATATAATTGTATTCGCCTGCGGCCTGGAAATCGCCGCCGAAAACACGGACCCGTTCGGAAAGCTGCTTGCAGTCGGAATCGTTGCTATGTTTGCCGTTGAAGTTATAGTCAATGTGGGTATGACCGTCGGGCTGATGCCGATAACCGGTTTGACGCTGCCGTTTATAAGCTATGGCGGATCGAGCCTGCTGGTCAGCATGATTTCCGTCGGGCTGTTGAATAATGTCGGGCGACGCAGGTCCTTCAGCCTGGCAAGAAAAGTATAATCACCAAACAACCGTCTTTATCGTCCTGACTGAGTCAACGAAATATGATAAAAGGTTTCAGACAAATTGCACTTTTAACGATGCTGTCAAGGGTATTCGGCCTGATACGCGATATCTACTATTTTTATTTCTTCGGGGCCGGGGCGTACTTAGACGCTTGGTTTATCGCATTTAAGATACCGAACCTCAGCAGGCGGCTCTTCGGCGAGGGGGCCGCATCAGCCTCATTGATTCCCGTCTACAGCCACGAGCTTCATAAAGACCCCAAAAATGCAACCCGGCTGGCTAACACCGTTGTGACGGTCATTATTGTCATTTTATCAATAATCGTATTGCTGAGCTGGGTGGGCATCGCCGTATACTACAAATTGTCCGATACCAACAAAGAAACCCGGCTAATCCTGTCACTGACCTCCATCATGCTGCCATATATGCTGTTTATCTGCACGGTGGCGATATTATCGGGCATTCTCAACGTCCACAAGCACTTCGCCATGCCGGCGGCGGCCCCGATTATACTGAATATTTTCATCATTGTGACCGTAGTTGTATCGGCTTCCGTTTTCAAGATGAATGATATAAAGCAACTCTATGCAGTGGCGATTGCGGTCCTTGTCGCCGGAGTAGTGCAACTCGCAATGATGATTCCGCCGCTGCGAAAGAACGCCGTATATATCCGGCCTGCATGGGAAATCCACTCGCAGGCGTTCAAAAAAATCCTGTTCATGATGGGACCGATGATCCTGGGCCTTACAGTGACGCAAATCAATACGCTGTTCGACGATATGATCGCGTGGTGGTTTTCCGGCTCGGTCGAAAAAGGGGAGTTTTTCCATTTGCTGGGCTATCAGATACAATACCCCTTGATCCGAGGCTGCGTCTCACATCTTAACGCCGCCCAGAGGCTTTATCAGTTGCCCCTGGGTGTTTTCGGCATATCGCTGGCCACGGCAATCTTCCCGGTTATGAGCACCAAGGCCGCACAGAACGATATAGACGGCCTGAAAAATACGATCTCGGACGGCTTCAAATCGGCTTTCTTCATCGGCATTCCCGCAACGGTCGGATTGTTCCTGATAGCCAGACCTTTTGTTTCGGCAACATTCGAACACGGAAGATTTAGCCCCGCCGATACCCTGGCAACGTCAAAAACACTTCTTTTTTACGCCATAGGATTAAACGGATTCTTCATGCAGCAGATTATCACAAGGGCGTTTTATGCCATACATGAAACGAAAATTCCGATGTACAGCGCCCTGATAGCCGTCGTCGTCAATATCATTTTGAACCTGTCTCTAATCTGGGTATGGGGTACCGGCGGCCTGGCACTTTCCACCTCACTGTGCTCATACCTTCAGATTATTATCCTGACATCGGCCCTCCACCGCAAACTCGGAACGGCTATATTGCACGGCATGGTCCGGCCGATAGAAAAGACAATTGCAGCTACCTTATTAATGACAATCGCGGGAGTAGCTATCTTACAACTTTGCAGTCATTTACCGCTAAAATTCCGATATGACATTATAAGACTTGCCCTTCTCGTGCCCGCGACGTCGATAGTTTACCTGTTAGCGGCGAAATTTTTACGAATCGAGATGCTTTCCCTGCTTACCGGTCGTAAGTCACCATAGAAATAACGATATTAATAACTGTTGTCACATGTAAAATCTGCACTTCCGAGCCGGACAAAAGATAAAAACAAATCGGCATAAACTTTTATAAAAAACAGTTTTACACAGATGAAACTTGACAAAAAAAAGCGATAGCAGTACAAATATCCAGTGCTCAGGATAATCGAATATGATTATCTCTAAAGCAAAAGTATAAATTACCCGAATTATATTTTAATGGAATATCGATTTTTGTGCATTTTACAGGAGAAACAAATGCTCGAAAAAATTCTCCTTTTAGTTTTTTCCGCACTTGTTCTCTGCTCTCCGCTGGTTCGGGCACAACAATACACTACAGACGTTATTGAACAGCCGCTCGTAAACCGGCCTTTGGTCTCGACCGATTCATACGACCTTCCATCCGGCCAGGACCAGCTATTATCCTCACCTCCAGTCAGCAAAAAATTCTATGAAATAGCATACGAGCTGGCCAAACCCGGTGACGTTAACGGCCCCCCGCTCGAAAAAGCCATCGTCTTTCTTAACGCCGCTATGAAGCTCGATGCACAGGCCAAAGATGTCATTCCTTTACTGATTGAGCTGGCCTGCCGCCGGCAGGAACAGGACTATTCGAGCATGGTCTCCGATTTACTCACCGAGTATGTAGATGAAAATGCCGACCTCGAAATAGTCGATAAGGCCGTAACATACCTGCTGGGCAGACTCAATTCCCGCGAGGAACGGGAAAAGATGCTCGAACAAATGTTAGCGACCATCGGCAGTAAGAATGTCGTTCTCAGCTCCAATCTTGCCACCGCACTTGGCTCACTGAAAGCCGAGAAGGCCGACAAAGACGCCGCCCTGTACTATTTCATACAGGCATACAGGAGCAACAGGTATAACAGCCTGGCCTTTGCAAAATTGGCACAGCTTGCTCCCGAACAAATAGTACCGGCTACATATATCGAACGGTTCCGGCTGGCATTGCGCGAAGACCCGACAAATATCGAGACCGCCATCATTTTCGCCCAGCGCGCCGAACAATTACAGATTTATGACCTCGCCGCCGCCGGTTACGGATACTGCGCCGACTTATTCGCGTATCTTTATCCGTCCGAGCCCCTTTCTGCCCGCATATATCTGCCCTGGGCTATTTGCAGTTACAACTCACAAAACAACATTCCCAAATGTATCGAAATCCTCAGGAAGGTCCAGCAGAGCGGCCGCTTCGACCTGCGATTAGAAGCCATTGCCGGCAAGGCCGCTATAAAGATGGGTAACGGAGAGCTGGCAACCAATATACTTCGTAACGCCGAGAAACGCGCCGAACAGATACTCGTCAGCTCACAAACGGGTACATCGGCTCCCGGCCTGCTGCCAAGCGGTTCGCCGCAGCTTCGTTCCGAGCAGCTCGCATGGTTCTATTGCTTCGCTCTGCCGATGCCGGAAAAAGCTGTTATCTGGGCGCACAGGGCCTTCTCAGCCGAGCCGAATTCGCCTGTCATAGCCTCCATTCTGGCTTATGCACTCACGGCGGATAATCAGGTAGAATGGGCAACGCATTTAGTTGAAAACTTCCAACATAATCAAATCTCGGAATTAGCGGCGGCCCAGATTCTATTGTCACAGGGCAAAAAAGATATGGCAATCGAGACCCTCAAGTCCGCAATCGCCAAAGACCCCGGCTCTTTTGCCGCCGAACATGCAAAAGAACTTCTGGCCGGGCAGGGAGAAAAATATACACCTCTCGTAGATACACAAAATACTCTTGCAATGCTGGAAACGGCCTTCGGACAGAGTCTGGCTCCTGTTTTCACCCCACCGGAAAAGATGCTATCGGTCCAGTTCGACATACAGGGCAATGAATCTTCATACGGCACCGAATTCGAGGGTATCGTTTCAATTACGAATAACTCAATCGAACCTCTCGTTATCAGTGACAGCGGCCTGTTCAAAGGCAATATAAGAATCGACGCCGAAATCAGCGGGGACCTCGAAAAAAAGATTCCAAAACTGGTATCTGTAAAAACACGCACCTCGTTCCTTGTCGAATCCGGCCGCAGCCTCCGAATACCCCTGAGAATTATCACGGGTGAGCTGAGAAAAACCATTCTTATGCACCCGCAGGCATCACTGAACATAGAATTTACTCTATACCTCGACCCGGTGACGGGCCAGGACGGCAAAATTACAAACAGAATCACGCACATGGAACCCGTCAAGGCACAAATGCAGCGCCCGCGAATCGAGATAACCGACAGTTACCTCAAAAACCGGTTTAACTCAATATCGAGCGGTCAGCTCAATCAGAAAATCAAGATCGCACAGCTCTTCGTCGGCCTGTTACTGGAACAGCACGCAATGAGCAAACAAAAACTGCCTTACAGACTGGTATATGCAGACTGGATAACGACATTATTGAAAAATGCACTGACAAGCGAATCCGGCCTGCTGCGCAATCCGGCCCCGGACGAATGGGTTATCAAGGTTTATACAATGGCCGAGATGCTCGACCTGCCGCTTGACCGTGAGCTGACAGGTGCGGTAGCGGAAAATCTAAGCAGTAACAGGTGGCCGGTCCGCATGATGGTCTTGTACCTGCTCGCCAAAAATCCGGAAAGTAACTTTAACCAGGTTCTGGACTGGACGACAAAACAGGATTCGAGCAAGCTCGTTCGTGATATGGCTGCTATTTTAGATAAATATTTATCGCAAATTGAAACCTTCCCCACAGATTATTAAATAGTCACATACTGATGTAAACCCCTAATCCTGCTAAATTTAACCACGATTTCTAAAATTTCTAAAAAAAAAGTTGTATTATCTTCATAAATCTGTAACATGCCGTCATTTATTGACAACGAAGTTTTTACAAGCATAATTGTAGTTTGAGTTTTTGAAAGGAATTTATAAATGCCAGCTCAAGTAGATAGTGGAAAATGCACCGGCTGCGAAACATGTGTATCGGAATGCCCGAGCGAAGCCATAAGCATGGTCAACGAAAAGGCGGTAGTTGATCCGGAAAGCTGCATCGACTGCGGCGTTTGCATCGACGCATGTCCAGTGGAAGCAATAAGCATGGAATAATTCAGGTTGGCCCCATCGTCTAGGCAGGCCCAGGACACCGGGTTTTCAACCCGGCAACAGGGGTTCGAATCCCCTTGGGGCTATTGGCCGCCAGGCTGTCATCAGTAGCTTTAACGAAGGAAGGTATTTCGCCATTCAGAATAAAGATACCAACAATATATCTTAATATATTCACCGACCAAAGAGTAGAATGTCCTCACTTTTTCCACTCTTTCCAGCCTGTCGAGAAGTATTTGTGCGACCACATGAAAGCTCAACCCAACGAATCTTTAAGGTTCATTTAGTGACGAAACATTTCTTGTATCACATAGAATTATTGACATTTTCAGCCTAATTATATTTATCTATGTAATGTGTAACTTTTAATCGCGATGCATTGAGGATATATCAAAGTCTTCTGTTTCGAGTAGTTTTTCTCCGGATGCGATTCGGGCCTCATCTTGAAGGTTATTTCGTTTTGCCGTCAAAATGTCATTGGGAAGTATTTTGGTCTGTATCGCACCAAAAGCTTCCAAAATTAGACTGCGGGTTTGTTCAACAGCACTTTGAAACGCTTTAAGATCCTGATATTTTTCTTCGAGAGCATCTATCCTTTTAACTGTCCGAGTAAGATTAGCCGCATTTTTACCCATCATTTGACAGGTTTGTCCAAGCAAAGTGTCATGATCGTTCAACTTTGACTCATGTCCCATGAGTTGATTTTGACTCACAGTGATTTTGCTATTAAATCCATCCAAACGAGATTCAATAGACTTTATTTTATCTGCGGCTTCGGAAAGACCAGCCGCGTGCTGGACCGTCATTTGACTGACTTTTCCGAACATCGCTGCGTGATCATTTATTGTTGACTCATGTCTGGTGAGTTGATTTTGTTTCTCAGTGATTCCTTTATTAAATCCATCTAAACGTGATTCAATAGACGTTATCTTATCTGCGGCTTCAGCAAGACCGGCCACATGTTGACCCGCCATTTGACTGACTTTTCCGAACATCTCTGCATGATCATTTATTTTTGACTCATGCCCCGTGAGTTGATTTTGGCTCTCCGAGACTACATTTTCAAACGTATCCAGACGAGATTCAAAGGATACGATTTTATCAGCGGCATCCAACAATCGACTCTTTTCATCCAATTCGAGGGATTGTGCCTTAATAGCTGACAAACGTTTCTTGACTCTTGATAACGATACAATTGTGATAAGCAGCAGAAGAAAAGTTAATGCAGCCAAAGATGCGATTGCGATGGTTACCATTTCGGGTGTGATCATTTCAGCCATTTTCATACCTCCTTGTTAAATCATGATTCAATATTTATTGGCAACAATACCAATTGATAATATATTCAAAGGAAGAGTGTTTTGTTTGAAACCCCTTCTCCATTCCCTGACGCATTACTTATTCCAATTCTGTTCTTTTCCTGACCTTACGTCATATAATTATTCAGGAACTATTAACAAGTTATGCATCGTGAAGCCTGCATCCGTTAAGGCCCATTAATCCTATCTTTCTACTTTTACCAGACACCCTATTTTCACGTCAAGAAAAAGCTCTATAGTATTCTTAAATTTTTCATTTTTTTTAAGGACTGCGTATTTTCGGGAAAAACCCTTTATTCCTGGGAGAAAAACAGGAATCAGCAAATTTTTTCTGTGCCTGGACGCGAGAGGTCTGCGGTTGAAGAACGTTATTTCCGAACCGTCAAATAATGTTGATGCTTTTTGCATAAATCCTTTCTGTGAAAAGCCAATATATGCCTATATTGCCATCTTACCTCCACCTGACGAATCTTTTAGATTCATTTAGTGATAAAAGATTTCATGTATCACTCGGAATTTCTTATATTTTCAGCTTAATTTTATTTATCTACGGATTGTGTAACTTTAAATCGCGATGCATTGAAAACATATTAAAATCTTCTGTACCGAGCTGTTTTTCTTCGGACAAGATTCGGTCTTCTTCCTGATGGTTTTTTCGTTTTGTTATTAGAGTATCCCCGTTAAACATTTCGGTCTGCTTCGTACCAAAGGCTTCCAAGATTAGACTGCGGGTTTTTTCAACAGCATTTCGGAACGCTTCAAGATTCTGAAATTTTTCTTCGTGATTGTCTATTCGTTGAATCGCCTTATTGAAGTTCGCCGCATTTTTACCAATCATTTGACTAACTTGTCCAAGCAAAGTATCATAATTATTTAGTTTTGACTCATATTTGGTGAGTTGATTTTGCCTCTTGACGATTACGTTTTCAAACATATCCGAACGAGACTCGAGGGATGTTATTTTACTTGTGGCCTCAGTAATATCAGCCATATTTTTACTCATCATTTGACCGACTTTTACGAACATTGCTGCGTGATCATTTAGTTTTAACTCATATCTGTTGAGTTGATTTTGGTTCTCATCGATTATGCTGTCAAATCTATCCAGGCGAGATTCAAAGGATGCAACCTTATCAGTTGCATCCAACATTCGCTGCTTATCCTCCAAATTGAAAGATTTTGCTCCTAAGATTAGCAAACGTCTCTTGACTCTTGATAACGATGCAATTGTGATAAGCAGCAGAAGAAAAGTTAATGCAGCCAAAGATGCGATTGCGATGGTTACCATTTCGGGTGTGATCATTTCAGCCATTTTCATACCTCCTTGTTAAATCATGATTCAATATTTATTGGCAACAATACCAATTGATAATATATTCAAAGGAAGAGTGTTTTGTTTGAAACCCCTTCTCCATTCCCTGACGCATTACTTATTCCAATTCTGTTCTTTTCCTGACCTTACGTCATATAATTATTCAGGAACTATTAACAAGTTATGCATCGTGAAGCCTGCATCCGTTAAGGCCCATTAATCCTATCTTTCTACTTTTACCAGACACCCTATTTTCACGTCAAGAAAAAGCTCTATAGTATTCTTAAATTTTTCATTTTTTTTAAGGACTGCGTATTTTCGGGAAAAACCCTTTATTCCTGGGAGAAAAACAGGAATCAGCAAATTTTTCTGTGCCGGAATATTAGAGGCATGTGGATAAAGCATGGAATAATTCAGGTTGGCCCCATCATATAGGCAGGCCCGCGATTCGCTTTGCGTCGCTTCGGCTCGCCTTCGCTCCGCAAAGCGAAAGAGCTATGTAGATCGTTACAACTTACACCTTTTACAGAGGAAAAAATGGTCTTGACAACGGGGAGGGATTAAACCCTTCCGAGAGCAATGGCGTCCGCTTCCGGAACTGCCTACGGTGACTATCTCTACGTCGGCAGCGGCACATGGAGTGAGAGTGTGATTCTACAAGTTGGCAGTGATGGCACATACTCAATCTTTGCATCTATTTCGCGAGCGCCACACGCTCCGGCTCTGGATAGGTATGGACGTTGCTGAATAATAAAATTATGTCTAAGCACTTGACACATAAACCGGAATAAGCAATCATGTTTCATCAATAACGGCATTCGCTTGTCTGGTCGAACTTCCACAGCAAGACGAAGAATCGCATTATGCCACAAAAGTAAACAAACGATGCTTTAGATTCACAGGAGGTATATGCTATGAAGATAAAGGTTCTCGTGGTGCTGCTTGTACTCACCGGGAGTATTGCATTCGCAGCGTCAATGAGTGTTCAGGTACAGCAGAGCAAGGTAAGGGCCACTCCTTCGCAATTAGGAAGCGTCGTTGATACGGTGGAATACGGCGAAGTGGTAAACGCAGGTGTGGCTGAAAAAGGCTGGTACCCGGTAACAACCAGGGACGGCAAGAAGGGCTGGCTGCACGAATCGGCGCTCTCCAACAAACCAGTTACCATGCGTGCGGGTACTACCGATGCGGCCACCGGTGTTTCATCCGACGAAGTAGCCCTGGCGGGTAAGGGCTTCAACGAGCAGGTTGAGGCCAAGCTAAAGGCCGACGGGACTCTGGATTTCACCTGGGTGGACAGGATGATGACGTTTAATGTCGATCCGGATCAGATTTTAACATTCCGTACGCAGGGACATCTGCCGGGAGGTGATAAATGAGCGAGAGATATTCACTTCCGATTCCAGGGATATTTATATCGTGTTTACTGGCGGCGGTGCTGCTGATCGGTTGCGAAGAGGTTGCCGAGATAGGTACCAGGATAGCGCAGGGGACCGGCAGGATCTCCAACAGCCAGGCGGATTCGATCACTCGCAGCACGAAAGCCATTGGGAAGACCCAGCAGGAACTGACGTCGGAGCAGGAGTACTACATAGGGCGGGCGGTGGCGGCCAAGGTGTTCCAAACCTACCAGCCGCTGGATCGGCCCCAGGCGAATGCCTATCTGAACCTGCTCGGTCAGTCATTGGTGGTTTTCTCCAATCGCCCCGAGACATTCGGCGGCTATCATTTTCTGCTGCTTGATTCCGATGAGGTCAACGCGTTCGCCGCACCGGGCGGATTGATTCTGGTGACGCGGGGGATGTTACGCTGCTGTGAGAATGAGGATGAGCTTGCTGCGGTGCTGGCGCATGAGATATGTCACGTTGAAATGAAACACGGCCTCCAGGCGATCAAACAGGGACGTTTGACCGAGGCGCTCACGGTTGTCGCCGCCGAGTCCGCCAAGCAGATGGGAAGCGAGGAGCTGGCGTCATTGACACGTGATTTCGAGGCGTCTGTGAGCGATGTCGTGATGACACTTACAACCAGCGGCTACTCGCGCGAGCAGGAACGCATCGCGGACACCGGGGCCGTGCGAATTCTGCGGCGCGCCGGCTATCCTGAAGCCGCGATGATCACAATGCTGCAGCGCATGGATGAACGCTTAACTAATTCCGGAGGGCTCGGCTTTGCAAAAACTCATCCTTCTGCCAGAAGCCGCGAAGATGCACTGCGCACGATTATCACGGACACGAGGTCTGTCCCTGATACAGTCAGGCAGGAACGCTTCTTAGCCGCTTTGCAGCCGATCCTGACCGGTGGGTAATACCCCGCATACAGAAGGACGGTATGTTTATAACTGGTTTCAAATGTTTGCGTGGAACATTAATCGGCCTGGTTGCCGGAGTGACGGCGTTGATTGTATGGCAGTTGGGCTGGCTGGAATCGTGGGAAGCCCCGACCTGGACATGGCGTGCCCGGTTTTTTTCCCAAAGAGAGAATCCTTCTCCTGATGTCAAATTAATCCTGCTGGACCAGGACAGTCTGGACTGGGCCCAGCGTGAGAATGACTGGGGCTGGCCGTGGCCGCGTGAGGTGTATGGAGCTATTACGTCATTTTGCAAACGTGGTGGAGCAAGGGTGCTCTCCCTGGACCTGCTTTTTACAGAACCATCGGTCTACGGCGTATCAGACGATGAAGCCCTGGGGGAAGCTCTACGAACCGGTGTGCCGACGGTGTTGGCGCTTCAGCCGGGGGGCAGCCGGGATACGTGGCCGCAGTATATGCCCCGCCCGGATTTGAAAATCGACATGCCTACTATTACGGAATCTGAAAACCTGCTGTTTCCAGTGCAAGAGGCAGGCTCCGGTGCTGCGGCTGCGGGCCATGTCAAAGGTGTGCCGGATAGCGATGGTGTATATCGACGAATCACACCGTTCTGCCGTTTTGATAATGTCGAGATCCCGGCGCTCGGGTTGGCGGCATGGTTGACGGCGAGCTCGGAACCCAAATCAGTTACGTTATCAATCGGACGAATTCAATTTGGGAATAAAATCATTCCTCTTGACCGGCACGGAAATATAATTCTGCGTTTCAAGGGTAAAAGTGATTTGTCGCAGGCGGTTTCAGCGGCTGCGGTCATCCAGTCCGAGCTTCGGCTGCGTAACGATGAAACGCCCTCACTGTCGCCGGAGATATTCAAAGACTGCTATGTGTTCGTAGGATGCAGCGCTCCGGCCCTGCTGGATTTACGACCGACCCCGACAAACCCGAAATGTCCCGGTGTCGTCCTGCACGCGACTTTCGTTGATAACCTGTTAACGGACTCATTCATTGCCGAATCATCTCTATCCTGGGTTATATTCGGCGTAATGGCAACAGCTATAGCCGCTGCTTTATCTTTAACCTACGGGGGAAGATGGTGGCAAACGGGGACGTTTTCCATACTGTGGCTGGGAGTGCCGGTGCTTGTCGGATTTGCCGCATACGCCAAAGGATGGTGGTGGCCTGTCACTGTGCAGGAGACGGGGGCCGCACTGGGGATTGTCGGTGCTCTGGCCGTAAATTACTGGACCGAGGGACGCCAGAAGGCGTTTATCAAACAGGCATTCCGGCACTATTTGAGCGGCGAGGTGATCGAAAAAATCCTCCGCGATCCCGCGCACCTGCAGCTTGGCGGCGAGAAGCGGGAACTGACCATCATGTTCACGGACCTGGCCGGATTCTCGACGTTCTCCGAGAAACTGGACCCTGTCGAGTTGACGGCCCTGCTCAACGATTACCTCAGTGAGATGACGGATATCATCATGGAAGAGGGTGGCACGCTGGACAAATACGAGGGCGATGCAATCATTGCGTTCTGGAATGCACCGCTGGAACAATCGGACCACGCCGTGCGCGCCTGCCGCGCAGTTTTGCGCTGTCAGCGGCGGTTGGCTGAGCTTCGTGAAGTCTACCTGAAACGCACGGGAACAATGCTGCACATGAGGGCGGGGCTTAACACCGGCGAGGTCGTAGTGGGCAACATGGGATCCGGCAAACGCTTCAATTATACGATTCTTGGAGATGCGGCGAACCTTGCATCCCGCCTGGAGGGTGCAAATAAAGCTTTCGGTACTCAGACTATGGTTTCTGATAGCACGTGGCGTCTGGTATCAACCGACTTCCGCGGGCGCAAACTGGCCGACCTTCGGGTCGTCGGCCGGAAAAATGCGGTGCCCGTATATGAGCTGACCGGATATTCAACAGACGCTGAGCCGGTCGGATGGGAATCGTTTGCCGCCGGTCTAAAACGTTTTGGCGAAGGAAATTTTGCTGAAGCCTTAAACTTTTTCTCACAGTTGCCTGACGATCCGGCAGCGAGAAATTATATTCGTCGTTGCGAACAATTAAATGCTCATCCTCCTGTTTCGTGGGATGGAGTATGGGAGCTGACGGAGAAATAAACATGCGGCTTTTCATCGGCGGACTGCGCGGGAGCCGACCGTGCACAGGTGGGGCTTTCGAGGAATTTGGCGGCGATACGACATCGCTGCTTCTCATCGGCGCACACGGTGAACGAATTGTGCTGGATGCCGGAACCGGTATGTACGCTGTCGCCGGGCAATTGGCGACGATGGAGCCGGGCGAGGTAACCGTCCTGTTTTCGCATTATCATCTGGATCATTTGGCCGGGCTGATGATGAATCCGCTGTTCCACGATTCGAACTGGTCTTTCACACTGGTGGGACCAACCTTTGCCGACGGAGATGTTCGCAATGCAGTCACCGGCCTTCTTGCTCGGCCGTATTGGCCGATATCGTGCGAACAGATGGACGCGAAGATTGAGTTTGTCGAGTTCGCAGCGGATGAAATCAACGTGGGGACATTGCGCGTGCGAGGCTGTTCGATGCCTCATCCCGGTGGGTGTATGGCCTATCGTATCGACGATGTCGATGGTAGTGCTTCCCTGGTGTTTGCCACCGATATCGAATGGCGGGATCGGACAAGTACGCATGAGACGGCATTCATAACGATATGTACTGAACCGAAATCCGCCGATGTACTTATCATTGATGCCCATTTTGCGCGGGCGGATGCAGATTCGTTCGCCGGTTGGGGACACACATCCTGGGAAGACGCCCTGGAGATTGCGGCGTCGGCAGGTATAAAACGGGTACTCCTTGGTCACCACGCCCCGGAAGCGGACGACCGTACATTGCGTGCGATGGAACGAAAGATCAAAAAAATTAT
>CAZKYP010000019.1:0-26687 GCA_964556885.1 uncultured Pirellulales bacterium
GTGGTGTTCTTCGGTGAGGATTTCGATAGCGTAAACAACGCCCCGGTCGGTATATCAGGTTCGGCCCCGTTTATGGAATATCTGTCGAATCCGGACGATACCGACTGGTCTCCCACAGAAGCCGGACTTGTCCTTGAAACCAGCAAAACCTATTATTGGCGAATTGATGAAGTCGAATCGACAACGCCAATGACGATACACCAAGGTGAAGTGTGGAGCTTTATGACCGTATCGGTGGCAGGCCTCGGTTCGATTACGCACGAGGTATGGACAAATATCACCGGCACCGCCATCACCGATTTGACAGGCAATCCTAATTACCCGGATAATCCGAACACCACTGACTATCTGCCCCTGTTCGATATCCCGAGGAATGGAGCGGACAATTATGGTTGCCGCGTACACGGCTGGCTCTATATAGAAACTACAGGAAATTATACGTTCTGGCTCAACTGCGATGACGCCGGCGAATTATGGCTGGAAAATGTTTTGATTGCCTCGACTACATCTGCAATAGGTTTTCACCAGTGGGATGTCAGTGAGCAGACCGACCCGATTCATCTGGAGGCCGGAAATCTGTATTACATTGTGGCCCTGCAGAAAGAAGGTGATGGAAACGACCACATGGGCGTGGCCTGGAGCACTTCCACTGATGATACTACCGCGGCAATCATCCCCGGTATTAATCTGTTGCCCTTTGAAATGTATGTAAGGGTGTGGGCGTCCATACCTAAGCCGGGAAACGGCGTTGTAGATGTGCCAAGGGATACCGTTCTTACCTGGATGCCGGGCAATTATGCCGATAAACATAATGTTTACTTCGGAACTGTTGAAGAAGATGTTGCGGCGGCAACACCGGACAATCCATTGGGAGTTCTCGTCGGTCAAAACCAGGATGCAAATTCTTATAATCCGGGCGCACTTAATTTCAATACTACATATTATTGGCGCGTCGATGAGGTAAACGACCTCAATCCCGAAAGCCCGTGGATCGGTACTGTGTGGAGCTTTACTGTAGGCAACTTTATAGTCGTGGAAGACTTCGAAGATTACAACGATTATCCACCCAACGAGATATGGGCAACATGGATAGATGGTTACGGTGTTGCGACGAACGGTTCGTCGGCGGGCTATCCCGACCCCGACTTTAACGCCGGAGAACATTATATGGAAACATCCATTGTTCACAGCGGCGAGCAGTCGATGCCCATATTCTACGACAACAGCGCCGGAATATCGGAGGTTACCAAGACGCTCACTTCGATGCGTAACTGGACACAGGATAATGTTATCACATTAACTATATGGTATTACGGTGATGCTGCTAATGCTGTTGTACCGATGTACGCCGCCTGTAACGGTAATGTGGTAGTTACAAATCCCGACACCAACGCGGTACGCGTTACGGAGTGGACACCATTTAATATATCGTTGCAGGATTTCGCCTCCAAAGGTGTAAACCTTACTAACGTCAACTCTATTACAATCGGTTTCGGTAACAAAACCAATCCGATTGCCGGCGGCTCGGGACACGTGTTCGTCGACGATATTCGCCTGTACAGATAATGCTACTGTCAAAACTGTTTAGGTAATAATTAGGGGCTTATGCCGATTGAATTGGCATAGGCCCTTTTTTTGTTGCCCGGCGGAACCATCAAAGAGTTGTTAGAATCGATTTTTACCCACTATTTACCGGGGTGCAGGAAAATTTGCCTGTTTAATCCATAAATTTTAAAATAAATCCCATTTTTCAGGCTAAAAATGGTCTTGTTGCGCCTTTGATTTATACAGAGTCTTGAAAAATTTATTTTCTAAGCAAAACTGTATACCTATGGACCAATATTCAGGATCATCAGACGACACGAAAAGAAAACCTCACTTTGTAAATTTATTAACCGCAAATTATTATCAGATACATGCTTTCATCCTGACTATGGTACCGAATAAAACAGATTCTGAAGACATACTTCAAAACACCATCATATACATGTGGGAGCACTTTGGAGATTTCAGACCCGGAACCAACTTTCTGTCCTGGGCGGTTACTATCGCTAAATTTCAGGTTTTGACCTATCGAAAAGCAAAAACACGGTCAAAAGTCCATCTCAGCGAGACCGCTCTGAACTTAATTATCGAAGATAATACAAAACTAACCACACAGGTGGATGAGCGGTATGAAGCACTACAAAAATGTCTAAAAAAACTACCTGAGAAAGAGCAGGATTTTCTGAAGAATTTATTTATGCAGGGCAATTCCCTAAAAAAAATTGCTGAGGACATTGGAACTTCCCTTAACGTCGTATATAAACGGCTTTCCAGGCTCAAGGGGATTCTGCTTAACTGCATTCGTCAAACAATCACTAATCAGGAAATATAATGAATTCGTCCAACGACAAATTTCATGATTTGAGAGAATTAATAGAAAAATCACTGGACGGCTCCATCACTCCGGAGGAACTCGCCGGACTGGACGATTGTATTGCTCATAATCCCGAGCAAAGACAGTACTACTGCGAGTATATCCACATGACCATCGGGCTGATGAGATTATGCGATTATGTCCCTCTGACCGGCGTTCAGGATTATGACAAGCTCTATTTCGAATCTCTTTGGAATGCATTAATCCTGGAAGAAAAAGCGGCCCCGACAGTGATTACGGAAGAACCTATAAAAATCACTGAAACGAATCAACCGCGTAAAAAAGACAAAAAAACAAATAAAGTTTTGCCGGTTCTGGCGGGTGCCTGTCTGTCGCTACTGTTATTCATCGTTACTCTTGCACATTTTTATCAAATGCTCATCCCTCGCGAGGTCGCGACACTCAGCACATCGCTCAACGCCGCATTTACCGAACATAAAACCTTAGCAGCCGGGACGAGGCTGATTAACCGAAAAGAATCTTTGCTTTTGCAATCCGGATTGATTGAGATTGTATTCGACGGCGGAGCGAAAGTATTGCTTGAAGCCCCTGCTAAATTTCGATTGAAGTCTGCCGACCGGATGGTTCTGAACACAGGACAACTTTTTGCCTTTGTGCCGGATTATGCACAGGGATTTACAGTTGAAACACCTAATTCACACGTCGTCGATATGGGGACCGAATTTGGGATCCGGGTCGAGCAGGACGGAACAAGTGATTTGCACATGTTTAAGGGTAAAGCCGCATTTGCATCGGATTCGGCATCTGAGACCAAGCAAATCCTGACGTTGACGGCGGGCCAGGCAAAACGCATTGATACATTCGGACAGGTCAAAGACATACCCATCAAAGAACAGGCCTTCGTACGTCATTTTTCCTCAAATTCAGGATTCATCTGGAGAGGCCAGAAACTCAGCCTTGCGGATATTGTTGGAAACGGCAATGGACTTGGCACCGGCCGGACGAATGTATATGTATATCCGTTAGAAGGATATAAAGAATCACTCTATTGTAGTGAAAAAGGCAATGAGTACCACGCGCTCGCAGCCAATCAGTTCGTTGATGGCCTCTTCATTCCGGATGGAAGTAAAAGACAGATCATCAGCTCAGAGGGGCATGTATTTATAGATTGCCCTAAGACCAATGGTCAATGCTACGCCGCTCTGGGTGCCAATCTGAATCAGGGAGTAGACTACAACGGCGGCGGCAACCTGGCAATTCGTGTAGTTGATCCGTCAGCTCAGGGAACTCCGGCGTTTATCCTTGCTGACGAGACATATACCGTAACAGGAACCGAAACGGGCATCGAACTGATGCCGGATGATTGGAGTGAGAACAGGCTCGGTACGGGCACATGGGTGCATTTCGAACTTAGTACGCCGGTCATGCTGGCGGAGAACAGGCAATACGGCTTTGATGTGACCGTAACCACCGATGATTGGAGCTATCACTTTGAAACCGCCGGCGTTGTTGAGGATTCCTATGCAGGAGGATCTGCCTATAGCACAGGTACCAAAGGCGGGACCAATAGCCTCAATCTGGATGAGCTCTATCGCGGCGACCGCACGTTTATTGTCGAACTGACGGAAATCACCCCGAATTTCGGTTACGATGCCATAACTCCTAAAAACAGCCCGAAGGTCAGTTACAATGCCATAGCACCGGAAATAAGCCCTTCCGATGTCTATTTCCTGGGAGAATCGACAATCGATAATCAAAACATCGGAGGCTTTCCAGAACAAACTTATAGCGGGGACAATGACTATGCAACCTATATTGCCGCAGACAGACGCGGATTAGGACAGACCTTCACAACAGGCAGTAATCCCGAGGGATATACCATGAAAGGTTTCTGGCTGAAGAACGTCAGCTATACTCAGAATCTGTACGGTGGAAACGGAACATGGTGGTACCTCGGAGCTACCAATATGAAAAACAGTATCATACAGTTTGGTGGGCAGAAATATGGCGATCAAAATCATCCGTGTCTCTTAATGCACGCTAATATGGGAATTACCTTTGATTTGAGTGCTATAAGGGTTCTGTGTCCTGACATAAAGATGACCCATTTCACATCTCAATTCGGCATTGCCGATTTCGAGGAAAACGCCGGCTGTAATGCGGATTTTTGGGTGCTAATCGACGGACAGGTTCGCCAGAGCAGGCGCAATGTCACACAGAAAGGTGTTTTGTACAATGTCTCTATAGAACTTGGCCCCTCCGACCGCTTCCTGACACTCGTGACAACCGACGGAGGGGATGACGACTATTCAGGAGCTTATCAACGGCCCTATACATCTGACTGGTGCGTATTTGTAGAACCTACGTTAGTATTACAAACAGGAGATAATTAATATGTAAAAAAATTTATGGTCAAACTCTCCTGTTTCGGAAAGGGGTGATCATTTCCAACAAGGAATGACGAAGCCTTGATTTTAACCAATGATTCCGCTGTGTGTTCGGAATGATTTTGTTTTTCCAATATGAAGGAGGAATAATATGTCTCGTAAGAATTTTTTTTGTTTCAAACCAAATTATAGTTTTTTTGAGAGGAGCATTATTATGAAAACAAAAATAATTATTATCCTGTTGGCAATTATGATGAGCTTATCAGCTCCCGCCCAGGCGGCGATAGTGACTTTTCACACTACCGGGCCAACCCCCGGCCAGCATGATATATACAACTTCGTCGGAGCAACCAGAGACGGCGACAACGTTGGAACGACCCCCGATGACGGCTGGCTCAATGATGAATGGACTTACGTGGCACTCGATCGTGCCGCGCATGGTCAGACATTTGTCACGGGCGGCAGCGAGGTCGTATATTTATGTACCGGTTTTTGGATTAGGCATGTCGGATACACTGAGAACACCGACTCCGGTACCACTAATAACGGTACGTGGTATAACATGCCGGTCAATGCAAAATTCGGAATTCGTATAACAGATCCCGCCGCTTCCGGAAGTAACGCCTTTGTGCTGTCCAGTGAAACCTATACTGTTACAGGTAACGAGGAAAATATTATTCCCGGAGGAAGTTCTGCAAACGGCACGGGTACATGGATACACATTGAACTTTCCACACCAATTGCTCTTGCACCCAATACAACATACGGATTCGATGTTGTAAGTATGTCCGGTAATCCGAATATGTATTTCGAAACACTTGGTATTAAAGATGATGCACCAAACGGTAATCCATACACCGAAGGCACAGCTTACAGGAGCGGTGGTAATGGTGTGGCCAACAACACACTAACCGTGGCCCCGGGTGACCGGGTATTTCTTATGGAACTTGAAGGGACATTCCCTGTAACAGCTTCTATCCCGGAACCGGCCGACAAGTCGTCGGGAAAGCCGACTGATATGGCTCTTAGCTGGAACGCCGGCCGCGACTCAACCGGAAGTAAGGTGTATTTTGGCACAAAACCATCAACTCTGGAGCTTCTAACAACAATCGAACATACACAAGGTGTCGATCGATACAGTTATTCTGTAACAGACCTCGACTACAGTCAGCTGTATTACTGGAGAGTCGATGAGGTTCAACAGAGCGGCCCTGACGTCAGAGGAAATCTCTGGAGCTTTACCACCGGTACGATTCAGGCATCCAATCCAAAACCGTATGACAACGAAATCGCTGTAGCAATTGACACAAATCTAAGCTGGACCCGCGGCCTTGGCTCAACCGAGAGCAAGCTGTACTTCGGTAATGCTCCTGACGCGCTCGAACTACAGGCAACGATACCGCATACGGAAGGAACAGAGCAATACAGCTACGATGTAACAGGCCTTGCCAACGACCAGAATTATTACTGGCGAGTAGATGAAACACTCAACGGAGATAATGTTGAAGGTGAACTCTGGCGGTTCACCACTATACCCGTTATACCGATCTCAGATCCGACATTGGTCGGCTGGTGGAAGTTCGATGAAGGTCCGGGCAAGGCTATCGACTGGTCGGGCCTGAACCAGCACGGTACCGTGTATGGTGATGCAGAGTCGATATACGGTTATGACAGGAATGCAATTGATTTCGATTATGCCGACGATTATGTGGATTTGCCTATCGGCGCAACTATATCTGCTCTGAACAGTATGACCATTGCCACATGGGTTTACTTCCCGAACTACGGTGAAACGTGGCAGCGAATCTTTAATTTCGGCAACAATAACGTTACTGTCTATATGTACCTGACGACTCTGAATGGTTCCAGTGTACCACGCTTCGCTATTACTAACAGCGGTGCTGCCGGCGAATCAGGTCTGGACGCCATGAATACTCTCACAATCGGATGGCATCATATAGCTGTAACAATCGATGAGGTCAGTCTTAACATATCACTATATATCGACGGTATCGTTGTCGCAACCGGCACAACACAAACCCTGCCGTCCGATCTCGGCAATACCACCGCCAACTGGCTGGGTAGATCAGAAGACGGATCGGTCCCGCCAGATCCCTACTTAGCAGGAGCCCTGGATGATTTCAGGATATATAATTACGCCATGAACCAGGAAGAAATAGATCTGGTCATGGTAATCGATCCTCTGCGAGCCATGGATCCTGCTCCCGTACACGGCCAAATTATTACCATTGAGGACTTTGCAGGTCTTAGCTGGGCAGCCGGAGTCGATGCGACCCAACATGATGTGTATCTTGGGAACAATCAAAATGACGTAGCAAACGCTGACACTTCGACCGCAGGAATATATCGAGGCCGGCAATCCGGGACGAGTTATAATCCCGCCGGAGGCGCCGAATGGGGAACCAAATACTACTGGCGAATTGACGAAGTCAATAACGACGGCTCAGTAAGTACGGGAAGCGTCTGGACATTCGATGTAGCCGACTATCTTGTAGTAGACGATTTCGAGGATTACAACGATTATCCGCCCAACGAAGTGTGGAATACATGGCTGGACGGCTACGATAATCCGACCAACGGTTCGTCAGCCGGTTATCCGAATCCAGATTTTAACGTAGGGGAACATTATCTGGAAACCACTGTCGTTCATTCAGGCAACCAGTCAATGCCGATATTTTACGACAACAGCGCGGGTTTGTCCGAAGTTACGAAATCATTAACTTCGACTGACCGTGACTGGACCAGGTATGGCGTTGATACATTAACACTTTGGTATCAGGGCATCAGGACCAATGCGGCCGAGCCGATGTACGTCGCACTCAACGGTACGGCCGTTGTCTTCAACGAAGATGCAAACGCCGCACAAACAACCGCATGGGTACGATGGGATATACCGCTTCAGACTTTCGCCGATATGGGTATCAATCTGAACAATGTCAGTTCCATCACCATTGGCTTCGGCAACAAGAGTAATCCCGTTGCGGGCGGCTCAGGTCATGTGTTCTTCGATGATATCCTCCTATATCGGCCATAAACATAAACGACAATAACGACTTACCAGCTGGTCTTTATAATCGAGACCAATGCGGGGCCTGTACCAATTTATTGGGCACAGGCCCTTTTTTATTGAATCCGGCACCGGGAAATTTCGTCAGATACAGCAAGGAAATATCCTTGACTAAATGCTGGATTATTTGGTATAAATAAAGGATAAAGGAGTATGGGTTTATATGGATACAAGCAAGCAATCACGGATTTGGCCAAAATACTCCTAAATATTAGCTGAAATAATCTTAGACAAATTAAAGCAGCATGCATATACAGGTCGATAAAAATATTTGTTTCGGCCCGAACATTCTTTGTTTGGTTAGAAGGAGGCGGTTTCACACAATTCGTACATATCTGATAAACAATACCAGCGGGTAATATCTTTATCAGAATTAGAATATTTAACATTATTTAAGGGAGGCATATTATGTGTAAGAAATTAATTTGCTTTGTTTTCGTTATGGGTTTGTTATTAACAAATCCCGCCGGGGCCGAGCTCATCGGCTGGTGGAAGCTCAATGACGGTTCAGGTACTGTTGCTGTTGACTCGAGCGGCTACGACAATGATGGCACCTTTGAAGGAAATCCACAGTGGGTAGAAGGCAAGATAGGCGGAGCCCTGGATTTTGATGGCACCAATGACTATGTGGACTGTGGAAACGATCCACTTTTCGGGATAGACACCAACCAGATGACGGTTGCGGCCTGGGTGACTGTCAGGTCGAATGCCAATGCGTGGCAAGTTATCGCTGCCAAGGGTGAATATGCATGGAGGCTTAGTAACGTAAATCTTGATCCGAGGTTCCACTTCGGTATCACCTGGTGGAATCAGCCGAATACCTACTCAGTTGATGGATCTACTGCGGTTGGTTTTAATGAATGGCATCATGTAGCCGGATCGTTTGATGGTACAAACATCAACGTATATCTGGACGGAGTGCTTGACGGCAGCGCAACCACTCCGGAACCCATAGGTACCAATGATGAGAATGTACTTATTGGTAACAGCCCCTACGACTTGGTACGATTCTGGGACGGCCTCATTGATGATGTTCGAATTTACAATGTGGCACTGACACCGGAAGAATTAGCAGATGTTATGATAGGTGAATCCCTGCGCAGCTCCCATCCGAGCCCGGAAGACGGAGCTACATTTGTGACAAGAGGTGTAGTACTTAGCTGGGATCCGGGAAGCATGGCACGAACACATGATGTGTACTTCGGAACGGATATTGATGATGTAAACGAGGCAAGCACAGACGATCAGCGCAGTGTACTTTTGAGTACGAACAAGTCAGATGTTGTCTTTGATCCTCCGGGAGATTTGGATTACGGCCAAAAATATTACTGGCGAGTCGATGAAGTCAATGAAGCCAATATGGACAGCCCGTGGAAAGGCCAGGTTTGGAGTTTCACGGCTGAACCATTTGCTTACACCATCGAGAATATAAAGGCCACAGCTTCCAGCTATGATAGAGGTAAGGGACCGGAAAATACCGTGAACGGCTCTGGACTTCAGGACGATCTGCATTCAATAGTCACCGAAGCGATGTGGCTTAGTACGGCTTCCGAACCCGGCGAAGCATGGATCGAATTCGAATTCGACAGGATTTATAAATTGTACGAGATGTGGGTATGGAACTATAATGCTGAATCCATTCTTGCATTATACGGTCTTAAGGAAGTGAAAGTAGAGTACTCAATCGACGATTCAAACTGGACGGAGCTGGAAAATGTCCCGGAATTCGAGATTGCACCGGGCGAGAACGGCTATGCACATAATACCACAGTAGCTTTCAATAATATTGCGGCCAAATATGTCAAAATTACCGCCATAAGCAACCACGGCGGCGGTGGCAGCTTCTTTAAGCAATACGGCCTCAGCGAAGTACGGTTCCTCTATATCCCGGTCTATGCCGTAGAGCCAATTCCCGATACTGAATCGGCAGATGTTCCGATTGATGTAACCCTTCAATGGAAGTCTGGAAGAGAAGCTTCAGAACATGTAGTTTATCTTAGTGATAACATATTTGCCATCGATGACGGCACGGCACCGTCTGTTACCCTGAGCGACGCAGGTTACGGCCCATTGTCGCTCGATTTGGGAAATGATTACTACTGGCGAGTCGATGAAGTTAACGACACTGAAGTCTGGGCAAGCGATATCTGGAACTTCAGAACACAGGAATTTATAGTCGTGGACGATTTCGAGAGCTATGGTGACTTTCCGCCAGACGAAGTATGGAGTACGTGGATAGACGGATATAACAATTCGGCCAACGGCTCAACGGCAGGTTATCCCGATCCCGACTTTACTTTCGGAGAGCATTTCGTCGAAACGGATATTGTTCACAGCGGTAGCCAGTCAATGCCGTTGTTATTTGACAATACTGTTGCAGGCTATTCGGAAGTTACAGCCAACACAGTCAATCTCATGAATGGCAGTGATTGGAGCAGAGGTTCCGCCGGAAAACTGGTGCTTTGGTTTTATGGTGATCCCGGCAATCCCGTTACCGAGCAGTTGTACGTTAAGATTAATAACGACAAAATTTTATATGACGATGACGCCGGAAATATTGCGGCAAGAAGGTGGAATTTGTGGATTGTGGATCTTTTATCGCCTGGCATTAACTTGAGTAATATCACAACGCTTAGTCTCGGCTTCGAAAGAACCGGTGTAACCGGTGGCACCGGCATTGTACTTATAGACGACATTCGCCTGTACAAAACTCCACCTCCAAAAATAGAACCGATTGATCCGGGCGCCAATGGTCTTGTTGCTCACTATGCTTTCGAAAACAACGTATTCGACAGCTCAGGTAACAGGCTTCATGGTACAGTCGTCGGCAATCCGACTTATGTCGACGGTGCAGTTGGCACGGCGATGGATTTCGACGGTAACGGAGATTACGTGGACTGCGGGAACGATTCTAAGTTCAACTTTACGAATGCAATGACAGTCGCCACATGGGTAAATATCAGGACACTCCCCCAAGCCTGGACCGCGATCATCACGAAGGGCGACAGTGCATGGAGACTATCCAATAACAATACCTCCACAGGTATACACTTTGGATTCACAGATGGTTCCAGGAATAACCAGGCGGCGAACTCGGCAACTGAACTGAACCCGGGAGAATGGTATCACGTCTGTGGAGTGTATGATATTAACGTCGGCGCCAAGATATACATCAACGGAGTCGAGGACGGCGGCAATCCTGATACAGGTGGAATCACCCAGAACAATTACGGCGTATTCATTGCTGAAAACTCTCAGAACCTGAACCGTTTCTGGGACGGCCTTCTTGACGAGGTTATGATATATGACAGGGCTCTGTCAGACGCCGAAGTCCTATACCTCGCAAGTCAGTAAAATTATTTGAAGCAATTGAATAAAACTAAAACCGCATAAGGGCTTATACTGACTAATTCAGTATAAGCCCTTTTTATGCGATGAGATAGCAATCAGATTGAATAGAGTCAGAACAATGCGCACAATTAAGTTTTTTTGCGCGTAATGATGGATTAAATCACAAAAATTTGTAAATAATATAATATGGTAGGATTTTATATCATAGCGGCCGCATAAATTTCCGTTTGCTAACGGCCCAATCTCATAAAATACGGTAAATTGGTACTATCCTTATGAGCCGCTTAGACCATGCTATTGATTTCATACCGGTGTACTTACAGGTTGTTACTAACTATTATAAAGGAGGCGTATTATGTGCAAGAAATTGATTTATCTGTCTTGTTGTGTTTTCGTACTGGGATTTATTCTGAGCAATACAACCGGTGCTCAAAGTGCAAATCTCGTTGGATGGCGGAAGCTCGATGATATGGAAGGTAATATTGCTTTGGATTCGTCCGGCAATGAACTGCACGGCACCCTTAGTGAGCCTAATAGTCCGGAATGGGCGATTGGGTACCGCGGCGGATCGCTGGATTTCGATCTCGGTGATTACGTGGATCTGGGTAACTCGGATTTATTGAATTTCGGAACGAATGACTGGACCTTGAGTGCATGGATAAATATCACTGCAATAGGTAGTGGTCAAGATAACGTATGTCCGATTTCCAGACCGATAAATTAATAAAACCATGTTTTTTATTCTTGACAGGGGTGTTACCAAAATTAGTTTTGAACTATATGTTTGGATGTAGAGACATAATGGAGACAACATTTTTTAATAGTAACTATTGAATATATTCATATCAAAGAACACATATTTAGCGTTAAAATATAAAAGATCTTTGAATCACATTTGGATAGCTTTGCATTTTATTTGTTTGTAAGGTAATAATCAATCTGCTCAGCCGCTATCCTTCCTGAATTGATCGCGCGGGCCACGAGGGACGCTCCCATTACAGCATCACCTGCAGCAAAGACCCCGGATTGATTTGTCATGCAGCGGTTATCGATTTTTATGTTTCCCCTCCGGTCAAGATCCAGGCCGAACTGATTGACCACTCCATCATGTGAAACATGTAAAAAACCCATAGCTAACAAAACAATATCGACTTTCATGCTGAATTCCGTCCCAGGTTTCTCCCGCATTTTGATACCGCCAGGCCCATCAATCCACTCGACCTCGATGCAATGCAGTTGATCAACTCTTGTGCCGATGCCGTTAATCTTCTTCGTATTTACACACCAGCGCCTGGTACACCCTTCTCGGTGTGAGGTTGAAGTCCTTAAAATATCAGGCCAATTCGGCCATGAATTATAAATGTGCCCTCTCTCAGATGGTTTCGGCAATATCTCGAACTGGAAAATTTCCTTTGCACCCTGACGTCGGGCGACTCCGACACAATCGCTCCCGGTGTCACCTCCTCCAATGACTACTACTGTTTTATTCTTAGCCGAAACGATTTCTTCAGGGGCAATCTGCAGACCGTCACAGATTCTGTTTTGTTGTTTCAGGTAATCCATTGCAAACAGAACGTTATCAAAATTCCGCCCGGTTACCGGGAGATCTCTCGGCGTCTCAGCACCGATAGTTACGCAGATTGCATCGAATATTTTTCTGAGATAACGGAACGATATGTCTTTTCCCACCAGGATTCCTGTTGAGAACTGCACTCCTTCTTCCTGCAATTGGGCAAGCCTTCTATCGAGGACTCTTTTATCAAGTTTGAAATTCGGAATACCGTATCGAAGCAGCCCGCCGATATTATCTTCCTTTTCAAAAACCATCACTTCATGCCCGGCCCGGACAAGCTGCTGGGCGGCGGCCAGACCGGCCGGACCGGAGCCGATTACAACAACACGCTTTCCGGTTTTGTCTTTAGCCGGCATCGGCCTGATCCAACCCTCGCTGAAACCCCGTTCGGCAATCTGATATTCGATATGTCTTATCAGGACTGCCTCGTCGTTTACACTCAGGGTACATGCGGCCTCACATGGTGCCGGACAAACCCTGCCTGTAATCTCGGGGAAATTATTGGTGGTGTGAAGAATTTCACAGGCTTTGCGCCATTGAGTCTTGTGTAGGGAATAATTAAAATCGGGAATAACATTGTTCAGGGGACAGCCCACTCCGTGACAGAATGGAATTCCGCAGTCCATACAGCGGGCTGCCTGACTGATAAGCGCTTCTTCCGGGAGGCAAATCTCAATTTCAGAATAATCCTTTATTCGCTCGTCAACCGGCCGATATTGAACATCCTGGCGCCTGTGCTCAATAAATCCCACGTTACTATTCATAAAACACTCCGCGGCAGGTAGCTATAGATGCCGGTTCTGACAGATTTTTTCAAACTCTATGGTCTTCTCGTATAATCACACGATATCCGCCATCCAGAGATGCATTCCAGTTCTTAGGAGAGGCGATTTTTCTGAGCCTGTCTATCTGCCCTATATCTTTTAGTCGATTGTATATAAGCTGCCAGGCACACTGGCGGTCCGGCCGCACCTCACAGCGGTCTTCTCTGGAGCCGCCGCATGGCCCGTTAAGCAGTCTTTTTGCACAGCGAGTAATAGGACAAATTCCGCCGTATTCGCTCAGTACACATGCACCACAGGCGGAGCATTTCTCCGTCCAGACTCCTCTTTCTTCAAGGATGCCGATGAACGCGGTATCAAGCCCTGCATAAACCGGTTTGTGATTGTATCGTTCAGCTATTGCCTGAACACCCGCACCACAGGCGAGTGATAGGACAGCATCGTTTCTTTCGATAGCTTCTGCAGCCTGCTCGATGAACACATTGTCGCACTGGCGTTCTATTGTCAGCTCCTCAACCTGGATCGGACTACCGGCAAGTCTCGACGCCATGCGCAAAGCCGAAGCAATAATGCCAACTTCACGCTCGCCTCCGGCAAGACACACAGTGACACATGTCCCGCATCCGAGCACAAGAATCTTCTCGTGCTGTTTTACTATATCCATAAGTTCGGGTATGGTTTTTCTTTCTGCAACTATCATGGGGCGATCTCCAGTTTTTTCAACTTACTGTTTTGTCCCAGGGGATTGGGGCCCAATTTACGAACTGTCTCGGTCATATCGATAATGATATCGGCCAAAGGGCGTCCCATCGCTGCCGAGACATTAACCATTCGGAGACGTTCCTTATCAATTCCGATTTCTTCAAGCATTTCTCTTATATAGTTAACGCGGCGTTTGGCGTAAAGATTACCTTCGATAAAATGGCAGCCACCTTCAAGGCAACCGGCAATCAGAACACCATCGGCTCCGTTCTCAAGAGCCTTCATAAAATATTCTGTTTCAAGTCTGCCTGTGCAGGGTGTACGTATAATACGTATATTCGGCGGATATTGTATACGCATAGAACCTGCTAAATCCGCAGACGAATATGCACAGTAGTGGCAGCAAAAAGCCAATATTTTCGGTTCGAATGCCTTTGATTCCATAACTTAGTTCTTCTTTCCAGCTATGTCACTTGAGCAGTATATTTCTCTGATACCGGATTTTGTTTCGCTTTCTTTTTCCCAGTAATCGCCATTATTATCTAATAGTCTCCGGATCATAATTTTGAATTGATCTGTTTCAAAGTGATGAAGTTGTATAGCTCTGGCGGGACATTCCGATACACAAATGCCACAACCCATACATTTTGCGGCTTCAATCTGTCCTTTACCATCCTTGTTACAGAACGGCGCGCTGTACGGACAGCTATTCACGCACGTCATACAGGAAATACATTTTTCCTGATTTACATAAGAAACCTGGGCACTTACATCAAGATGAGTTTTCGATAATATTGTCGATGCTCTTGCCGCCGCTGCACGTGCCTGCGAAATGTTCTCGTCGATAGCCTTTGGCGAATGTGCCAATCCACAAAGATAAATACCCTCGGTAGCAAAATCCGCAGGCCTTAATTTCATATGAGCCTCTACATAGAAGCCGTCCGAATTCAAAGGTACTTTCAACATATCCGAAACACGCTTGTTATTTTCGTGATCAACTTCAATTCCGGTACTTAAAACAACTGTATCAGCTTCAATCGTAATAGTTTCAGGGAAATCCGGACTTTTTAATCTGACCTGCAAACTTCCATTATCCGAAACTTCCGGTTGTGCTTCTTTGCTGTACCGAATAAATACAACACCTGCCTGACGAGCCTTCTTATAGTACACTTCACGGAAACCGTATGTTCTAACATCACGATACAGCACATATACATTCGCATCGGGATCATTTTCTTTGATTGCAAGTGCATTTTTCACTGCCATCGAACAGCAAATCCTGCTGCAGTAAGGACGCTCATCATTACGAGATCCGACACATTGAATCATTACTATATTTTTGCCTTTAGCCGAATACTCATTGTCATGCAGCTTTTTCTCAAGCTCAACCTGGGTCATAACATTTTTCGATTTGCCATAAAGATATTCTGATGTTTCTACCTGATTCGCTCCGGTCGCTACGATTATTGTACCACTTGAAATCTCGCGATTCTCACCTTTATACGATAATGTTATATTAAACTTGCCTATGTGACCTGAAACATCCGTAATAAAACTTTCAAGATAAAGTTCAATTTTAGGATGGTTTGTGACACGATCGATTAAACCTTTGGTGAATTCAGGAACATCTGAACCTTCCAGCGTGTTGTGAATATTGTGTAAGTTTCCACCCAGCCGATTAGAAGATTCCACAAGATGAACCGGAAATCCCTGGTCCGCCAACGCCAGTGCTGCCGTCATTCCACTTAAACCACCACCGATCACAAATCCTGTCTGATTAACAACAAGAGAACTGCCTTCCAGAGGAGACAGAAAATGTGCACGGGCGATTGCCATTTTCACAAGCTCTGTCGCCTTTCTCGTAGCTGCTTGGGGTTCAGCCGCATGAACCCATGAACACTGGTCTCTTATGTTGGCCAGCTCAAATAGGTATTGATTCAACCCGGCTTCTCGAAGTGTCTCACGGAATAATGGTTCATGAGTCCGAGGTGTACATGAGGCAACTACGATACGATTGAGTCGATGCTCATGTATCATTTCTTTAATATTAGAAAGACTTGTATCCGAACATGTAAACATCGTATGAGTAGCCAGTTCGACATGAGGTTCATCCTTAATATCTTCAACTACTTTTTCTACATCAACAACGGAAGCGATATTCATCCCGCAATGACATACAAATACACCTATCCGTGGATCCTCATCGGTGACATCATGCTCATCGGGATAGCTCTTTTTCGTAACAAGAGAATTTCGTGCAGATGCAAGCAGCTCCATAGCCATCGAGGCGGCGCCACTTGCCTGTGTTACAGTCTCCGGGATATCTTTCGGCTCCTGGAATGCTCCGCCCACGAATACACCAGCCCTGGAAGTGGATAACGGCGAAAGGCGGTCGGTGGCACAAAAGTCATACTCGTTTACTTCTACCCCGATCGCCGTGGCACGCTCGACAATGGAGGCCGAAGGCTCCATTCCGACCGAGAGCACGACAAGGTCGAACTCCTGCTCTTTCAGTTGACCGTCTTCGTCAACGAAACGTACCCGAAGATCATTGGTTCCCGGCATTTGAATAATACGAGATGGAATGCTCTTTATGTAATGAATACATTCCCGGGCTTTGGCCCGTTCGTAGTACAAGTCAAAATCCTTTCCATGTGCGCGGATATCCATATAAAAAATGGTCGCATCAAATCCATCGACGTGTTCGGCTGCAACCATAGCCTGCTTGGTTGAGGCCATGCAGCATATAGACGAACAATACTCGTTACCACAGCTCGAATCGCGTGAGCCGACACATTGTATCCATGCGATATTTTTGGCTTCACGTCCGTCCGACAGACGGACAACGTGCCCCTGAAACGGCCCGGCTGCAGAGAGCATTCGTTCGAACTGAACACTCGTGACTACATTTGGATAGCGTCCCCAGCCAAATTCGCCCTTGCGGCCGGCATCGAACTCCTCGAAACCGGGCGTTAGTATCACCGAGCCTACTTCAAGCTCAACCGTTCGCTCAGTCATGTTATGATCAATAGCCTTCTGCTCGCAGGCCCGCACGCACTCGCCGCATTCCGAACACAATGCACAGTTCAAGCATCGCTCGGCTTCGGCAATCGCATCTTCCTCGGTAAAGCACAGTTCGATCTCTTTGAAATTTCTCCGGCGCTGGGCGACAGGCAGTTCCTCGCTTGTTTTCCGCGACTTTTTTTCAACTTTTTCAGTTTTGGGAAGCAGCTCATCCGGCAGCGATTTGATGGTATCATCGAAACGATTCGAACACATGTCTCTGCCATTAAGGAATTTTTCGATGGATTCCGCGGCCCTTTTGCCGGCTCCAACTGCCTCAATGACCGAAGCGGGACCCGAAACGGTATCACCACCTGCAAAAATGCCTTTTTCAGAAGTTTCCAGTGTAAGTGGGTCCACTTTAATACTGCTGCGCTCGGTCTTTAATCCCAGATGTTTGAGTAGTTCGTCGTCGTTTTGCTGGCCGATCGCAATAATTATCTGATTTGCATCAAGTGTTTTTCGGTCATTCTCGACAAATCGCGGATTGAACCTTCCATCGTAGCCGAACACACTCGTGCAACGCTTTAGTTCAATACCAGTTACCGAGCCTGAACCTAATATCGTACGAGGCCCCCAGCCGTTCAGGATTTTAATCCCCTCGGCTATCGTTGCCTCGATCTCTTCCGGATACGCAGGCATCTCATGGTGCTGCTCAAGACAAACCATCTCAACATTGCCGGCCCCAAGACGCAAAGCAGTCCTCGCTACATCAACAGCAACATTTCCGCCGCCGACAACAACAACTTTGTCTTTTACCTCAGGTTTGTCTTCTGAAGCTGCCTGCCTTAGGAACTCTACACCCTGCATAACACCAGCGTTGTTCTCGCCTTCGATGCCAAGCGGGCGACCTTTCTGGACACCAACACTCACAAAAACAGCATCGCAATCTTCACGCAGCTTATCAAACGATACATCACGCCCGATCCGGCAGTTATACTTGAAACTTACTCCCTTGCGCCGGATCAGCTCGATCTCATGGTCAAGAACATTCTTTGGAAGTCTGTACTCAGGAATTCCCCAGCGAAGCATACCGCCACACGCCGGCATTGCCTCGTATACCGTAACTGCAAAGCCCTTGTCGGCCAGATCATCAGCGGCCGCCAGACCCGCAGGTCCCCCGCCTATTACGGCAATCTTTTTAGCATCACTTGCAGGTTTCTTTTCCTGAGGCAGAGAAATCTGGCCCGCTTCGAGCATTTCCATTTCTTTGTCGGAGGCGAAACGTTTGAGCAAACGTATTGCAATCGGATCATCCACATTGGCCCGTGTACATGCGGTCTCGCAAGGATGGGTGCATACACGTCCGCAAATCGCCGAAAGTGGATTCCGCTGTCTTATCAGCTCCACCGCCCTAAGGTATTCGCCTTTCTTTATAAGCTGGACATAACCCTGAACGTTTATATTGGCCGGACACGATGTTTTACAAGGGGCATGGCCGTTTTTGAGAATACCGAAAATATTCGGGGTTGCCTGTGCATAGTGCTTGGCGATTGCCTTGCGAGTACCCATATTCCGGTCAAATTCATCAGGGACATCCACGGGACACGCCTGAGTGCATTCGCTGCAGCCGGTGCATATATCCTCATCAACATAACGTGGATAACGCTTGACCGTGGCTTTGAAATTTCCGGGCTTGCCTTCCAGGTATCGCAGTTCGGACATAGTGAGTATTTTTATATTCAGATTGCGTGCACATTCGACAAGTTTCGGCGAAACAATACACGTCGCACAATCGCCCGTTGGAAATGTCTTGTCCAGATGCGCCATCATGCCGCCTATAGCGGCGTCACGCTCTACTAAATAAACCTTAAAGCCCGAATTTGCCAGATCGAGTGACGCCTGGACGCCTGCGATACCAGCTCCCTGGACCAATACTGCGCCGATGTTTTTGTCTTTGTTATTGTCCATAATTAATTGCTTCGATCACCTTTGAAGGTGAAACCATGAGTTTATTGAGCCCGAGTTCGTCCGGTGAGATACCGAGACACAGTCCAAGCAGTTGCGTGATATACACAATCGGCATATCGTAACTTTTTCCCATCTGCTTTTTGATGTCAAGCTGACGCATATCCAGATTGATTTGACACATCGGGCATCCAACCGTAATGCACTGTGCCCCCGAAGCTGCGGCCATCTCCAAAATCGCATCAGTCAGGCTGACCACAACATCTGTCCGTGACATTGAAAGTCCGCCGCCACAGCATTCTACTTTATGGGGCCAGTCGAGACTTTCAGCTCCAAGTGCCGTCACCAGTTTGTCCAATGATGTCGGATTCTCCGGGTCGTCGAATTTTGTTACCTCATGTGGACGTACCAGAAGGCACCCGTAATAACAGGCAACCTTCAGCCCGTTTAGTGAATGTTTAATCGATTCTTTTATTTTTTCAAGCCCGACATCTTCCAAAAGAACTTCCAAAAAATGCCTAACATTAACGGAACCGTCATAATCACGTCCGAGTGCATCGCTGACATCTTTACGCATCTCTGTGCTTTTCTGTATTTCATGATTGGCAACCTCCATCCGGTTGTAGCACGCCGCACAACTGACAACCATGTCCAGACCAACGTCTTTAACCTTCGCCAGGCTTGCCGCCGGAAGTGCCACAGATAGAAACCGGTCCGTCTGGTGACCTGCAGTAGCGCCGCAGCAGCTCCAGCCCTTCGGTTCGATGAGTTCGATTCCGAGAGCTTTCGAAACCGCCAAAGTCGATTCGTGCATATCACGTGCGGTAGATTCGGCCGAGCAACCTGGAAAATAACTATATATCATTTCCCGGCCTCCTTTTTCTGTTTGGCTTTTTTGAAGATACGTTTAGTCGTTTTCCGGTCACCGCCGAACGAAGGCAGTAACGATATCTTACGTTTTTTCAGCATCGTTGGGAATTTCTCGGTATCGTCCATCAGCTTTAGCGTTCCCATCTTATAAGCTGCTATCATAGCAATGTCATAAGACCGCCCGAAAATCTGAACCGTTTTTAGAAACGCGCGGTTGAAAAGCGGCACGTTTCCTTTTTGTTTCGAAGCTCCTTTTGCCAAAGCAAGCTGTCGCAGTGCATCCATCACTGCGGCTACGTCAATCCCCATCGGACATCTTGCCGAACACGTCTCGCAGGAAACGCACATCCAGAGTATGTCACTTTCAAGGATTTCTTCACCGGCATTCAAATGGAGCCGGCGCATTATCTCTGATGGCGGGGAGCTGACCAGCTTCGATACTGGGCAGCCGCTTGTGCATTTCTTGCACTGGAAACATACGCTCAGGTCGACTCCTGAAATTTCCTGCACCGCGGTGATGATACCGTCGGCCTTTCTCTTTTTTATCGTTATTGCCATATCGGTTTTTATACTCCATTGGCCATGTGCAATTGTTCCTATCAGTGTTTTACAGTTGTTTCGATTATCTTTTCTTCCTGAGAAACATCTGATTCGCCGGAGGCAAGTGTCTTAAGCTTGAGGGGTCGGATCTTGCGATACACCCGCTCGGGCATTCGTTTATGACCATCTACAACAAGCAGCTCATCCACACTTATTCCAAAAAGCCGCTCGTTCTCTTCAAGGTAGGGTAGTATCAATTCCCAATCCTGCCTGGTCAGCGAGGCGAACTCGCCGCCGTTTAACTGTTGTGGAGAAAGACTGTTATGAGGATCACGGATATAGATAGCGCCTCCGGAAGCCAGAGAAAATATATTGCTCCCCGGGTAAGGTTCTCGGCGTGAAATCATTTGCCCGTCATCGTCAAACTCAATACCATTGAGAATGGCGAAACCACCGCCGTTTAATGGGTCGCCGGCCATAAAAGATTCGGCGAGAAAATCGAGACACGTGCCGTTTATGATCACTCTCGGTTTGCCGACGGAATTAATCATTGGTCTGCCCGCTGCATTACCCAAGACATAAACACTACCCCCCTTGGCACCATACATAAATGTCTGGCCTACGTCTCCGTAAATAACCATTTTTCCTCTTTTGATGATCTGCCCCAACTGGTCCTGTGCATTTCCGTGCACTGTAATTGTCAGGCCGTCAATACCGGAGCCGAGGTAATCCCCAGAGCTGCCGTAAACATCGATTGTCACATCATCGGTTTCCGGCCCAAGGCCGCAGCCGATGAACCTCTGGCCACGACAGCCGAAGCAGATAAAATGTTTCCAGCCTTTCCGATAAGCGTCCACCAGCAAAGCAGCGTCACACTCATCTCCCTCCGGAGGGAAAAGGCTCGCGTCTATTACGAGCGTCGTTTCATTATTTTGAGGAGACCTGACGGCTTTGCGAGTTTCATAATTTATCAGTCTATACCTTCCATCAACGGCACCTTCCTTGTTGATAGCGGGGATATTCCTGAATATTTGATTTAATGTGTCACGCACTATATAAATGATGTGACTGACTTTCCTGTCGCCCATTGAATATTTTCTGTCGTTTAATAAAGTCAGCGAGTTGATCGCCGTTACGGTCTTTTTGGGATTTTTTGACTGTTCGGCAATTATCCTGCATATCGCGCGGATATCCCCAAATGACCAGCGGCTGATATTTTGGCGGAAGAAATCGAAAAGCTCGAAGGCCTTGTTAGTTTCAAGCCACTGTTCGATATCCTCCTCGACACCGGCTAATTTCGGCGATTGAACCACATCGGCGGTGAAATCACACGACTCGGTTGTTTTTTGAATATAAGGCGGTATTCCAAACTTGTTCGTGCAAGTTATCCGTATTTTACCAGCAGAATCTTTTTCAAGGTTGAATATGAATGTGCCGCCGTCCGTATGAGAGCCGCCTCTCGCATTCCAGTAACGGTCGGCAACAGGGCATATACGCTTATCCTGCTGCGAAAGACTGTGCAAGGTGGCGTCTATCGCCTGTTTTTCCGAACCTATCAGTCCCACCTGGACTTCGCCGTCGAGGAATGCGAATACCTGCGGCCGGAGCATTGCCGTATCTGTTATCCCCAGCAACTGGAACCGTCCCTCCCGGACGACATTACGGGCAATAATGAAGAACCACGGACCGTCGGGAGAACCATGTATGTGAGTAGCCTGAATTGATCTGTATATAGGTTTCTTTTTTTCAGGTAAACAGTCAAAATCGTGCTCGGTCGTTGGTGCCATTGCCTCGATGATATATTCCAGCGGATAACGATACGTCCTGTCGAGAAGGTCGAACAGCAGTGCCGAGACTTCGGTATCAGTAAGGAACTGCGGGTATATATGACGTTGTTTCAGATGCTCACTAACTGAGTGATAGTTTGCGAAGTCGCCGTTATGGACCAGTGCCATGTTTATAGCGGCGAAAGGATGTGCACCGCCTGGATGCCAGACGCGACCTTTTGTTGGATAGCGCTGGTGGGCGATCCATACATGTGCGCAGAGGTCTTCAATCTTATAGTATTTTACAATAGCTTCCGCGAAACCTACGACTTTAAGAATCATTATATTCTTGCCGTGAGACAAGACAAACGCTCTTTGCTCGCCAAGAGAAGCGTAATACGTCTGATTGAGCTTGAAACTGTTCTGATTTATAAATTCGTCTTCGGCATCATTGCGGCCAAGCTCTGTCAAGTTATTATTTTTAATAAAGGTGTCAAGAACTTCCTGTTTAACGCGGACAAAGTAACGCCAGACGTCAGGGGGTTTAACTTCGAGTCCTTTAACACTGCTCCAGTCTTTGACTGTTTCAAGTCCGCCGGAAGCGGCTACGTCGAAATTAGGTTCAATACATTTTTTCTCAATCTCCAGGCGTGCGTTTGGATCGAGCAGGGCGATGTGCAGCATATAATAATTATCCAACACTTCTCTGCTGACGCCAAGCTGCTCAGGTTTAAATCCGACCGCCGCTATACCACCACCCTTACCGTTGCCGCGATTGTGCATCTGCTTCGAAGGTTCATAAATGTGCCTGCCGGGGACCGGCTCGGAACAGCAGAATCCAACGACACCACAACCGCCTTCTTCCTCACATTTTCTAACACCATCGACAAATTCAAATTCGTCAGTGAGCCTTTTCTTTGACTTCAGGATTTGTTTTACAACTTTTTCGTTCACGTTTTATGTTTCCCATTATCATTATAGTCAAGGTGCATCAGCAGGTCCGTTCGCCCCCGCAGCTCACTTATACTTCGCATGCCGAATTGCTGCAGAATCTGAACGAGTTCCTTTCGCCATGCATTATATAAATTGATAATTCGCTGTGTACCCCAATGGACATCCATTTGAACTGCAAGTTCCTTGTCGGTTGTTGCGATTCCCCTGGGGCAGCCTCGTCCACTTTCGCAGCGGGTACATCTTACACATCCGAGCGCTATTAGCTCACTCGTTCCGACCACTACTCCATCGGCACCCATGGCAATGGCCTTTGCGATATCATGGACATTACGTATTCCGCCGCTGGCTATTAACGTTACAGTGTCCCTTACACCCTCGGCTTCGAGAAAAGCATGTACTTTACTAATGGCATATTCAATCGGCATAGCGATGTTCTTCTTGGCGATATCTGGTGCGGCACCTGTACCACCATAACCACCGTCAAGGTGTACGATGTGTGTGCCGGCCGCACAGCTTCCCACGGCGACCATGTCAACATCCGTGGGCGTCGATACCTTCGTGGATACCAGGGCGCGCCTGTTGACGTGCTTGATCCAGTCCAGGTGCTTCATGTGATCTTCGATGGAGTATACGCTGTGGAACGGGAAAGGCGAGAACAGCGATATTCCAAGCACCGCTTCCCGCATTCTCGAGACACTGATTGTGTTCTTATCACCCAGCAAATGTCCGCCCAAACCCGGCTTGGCTCCCTGTGCATATTTGAACTCCACAATAGGCACACGCTGAATCGTCTCCTCACGTACTCCGAAAAGTCCCGTTGCAACCTGAGTGATTACATGGTCGTCATACGGCCTGAGCCGTTCCATAAATCCGCCTTCACCAGTACATGTGAATGTATTCCATGCTACTGCGGCACGTGCCTTCGAAAGCTGTGTCACGTTACTGACCGATCCAAAGGACATCCCGCCGCCGTACCACGGGACATCAATTTTAATTCGAGGCCTGCCGTCGTTGCGTCGATTTAGTTCGATACTTGTGTCTATTTCATTTTCGTCGATTTCAACCGGTGGTTTGTCCGGGAACTTGAATCTGAGTTTGTCGAATCCTCCGCCGGAGTTACCACAATGATATTCATAGCCGTATTCGGCAGCCGGGATATCACCGGTCTCGGCCATCCTCCATGTAGCCAGAATCATATCGGAAGTCCAGCGATAATCACCCAGCACCTGCATCATAGGATTCTCTATCATGCTTAGTGCCGATTGCGGGCATTCTGTTATGCAGTAGTGGTCGGTTTTTTCACAGGCCGCACCTATGCACAAATTTAATCGGGGCTCGGCAAAATATTTATAGCCTGGTTTGTCCACGTGTACGCCGTAAGGGCATAATTTTACGCATTTGCCGCACCGCACACAGGCACTGCTTCGACGAATGATATACTTTGATATTTCGTTTCGATAACGCGAAGGCGCCGCCTTTATAATACGATCGACTTTCACCTGCGGCACACGTGTTTTGAGTGTTTTTTCCGGCAGCATGTTTTTCAATCTATTTTCTTGTTCCAAAAAGCTTTCCAAAGGTTTCTTCCTCAAGCTGTTCAAAAAACATTCCGCGGCCTACATCGCCTCTCAGACGACGAGCCTCCCGCATTCCCATTGCACCCATCACCTCAATTAATTGATCATGCCAGGCTGCAATGAGATTGGTCATTCGTCCGACGCCGTACTCGAAATCTATTTTTTCGAGTCTTGCCGGACAAACCATTCCGGGTTTACAACTGTTACACAACTGGCATTCAAGAGCAATCAGCAGCGGCAGATTGATTGTCACAAGATCCGCACCGCAGATTAACGTCTTTGCCAAATGTTCAGCTAAAGCTACTCCGCCGCTTGCGATGATTGTAATTTCATCGCGATTGCCGTTTTCAACCAGAGCTGTATGAATCTCGCGTGCCATGTCCTTGATAAATCTGGGTTTTTGTGTGCCAATTTCATTGCCGTTAAGATCGGCTGCGACATGAATCACTTCAATTTCAGGGGACTCGGCCAGCTCGACGGCGCGCTTGCAGCCGTTGGAATCCAATGTAACTTTCACCGATACCACAATTTCGGGACAAATATCTTTGAGTTTCCTTATTCTATTTAGAATGTCCCGGCTGTCCGGCATCTCGATAAGTTTCGTCTGAGTCAGCACTTCTATAGACGGCTGCGGTGCCTCCGGATTGAGATGGAACGCTATATGTGACAATTCCTGCTCTTGTTGGTCATTCGCAAAAGGCCATTCACTTGAATCAACTATTGCTATCAAACCTGTGCGTTTTGCTGTTTCCCTGAGGATCGGACCGATTTCTGGCAACGTGTATTTCTGCGAAGCCATATCAATGATCAGCGGCATTGGAATATCCACAAGAGGTGGATTTGCACCGGTCTGTTTCCTGTCTTCAAAAGAAATAAACGGGAGTTTTCTACCGATATCAACCGAGGTGCTGATGTATTCACGCCCATGGATTCCATCGCGCGTCGGACGGACGATTTCGGACATATCGGTCCACATAGAGTCGAAGCCGGGTCCGGAAAACCGACCTCTGTAACCAGCCCCTGAAACAGGAATTTTAGCAGTCTCAGCCTGCATCCAGGTAGTATGAATAATCTCCGGGGTCCAGTATTTATTTCCCAAACCCTCGTAAACCGGATTTATCGCCAAACGCAAAAGACCTTTAGTACAGTTCTGTACGCAAGATAAACATCCCATGCAGTCGAAAAACAATGCATCGACGTCACTGAGGTTGCGAATATACTCGACTTCCTCTCTGTGACGGTCGTAAACACACGCCTTTTTTACACAATTATGACAGCGAGCGCAATCCTCACGCCAATCGACAATCCCGTATTTTCCGATACGTGGACGCCGCGGCAGGACAGGCTGTGTCTTAATATGATATTTCTCCGGCATACCTTTGTTCCTATTTTCCAAGTCCCGATGCCAAAAGAAGCTCCGGCACTATTGCTTCTTTTCCACCGGACAGAATGTGTATTCCTCGTAAACCGGTCATTTTTTTAATTTCTTTAATTATCTCGAGGCTGATTGTGAGTCCTTCTTTACGTTGTGCGTCTTTGTCGCCGGCGGTCTCCAATCTGTTTATGATCTCATCGGATATTTGGTAATCAGTGAAAGTCTCACGAAGGTTTCGTGCTTCTGCAGCATCATTTAAGGGTAGTATTCCAGCTAAAATAGCAGTTTTTTCGGCAATACCCTCGGCACACGCCGCCTTAAGCCATTCGGCAAATACCTGAACGTCAAAAACCGCCTGAGTCTGTATGAAA
>CAZKYP010000020.1:0-2426 GCA_964556885.1 uncultured Pirellulales bacterium
GCCTGTTTCGTTGCTGATGGCTATGTTGCTGGCTTCGATGTTTTTTATGTTGTTAAGCTCGATGTTTCTTTTTAGCAGCTCGAAATTTTCAGGGGCCGGCTCGACAGCATAAATATATCCTTTGTCCGACAAAATTCTTGATTCGATAAGAACGTAATAGCCTATATTTGCTCCGAGCTCCAGAATCACATCGTCCGGCCGGATGAATTTTTGCATTATCCCGGTTGATTTTCTTTCTCTTATGCCGTCTAAAATTAGTTGTTTATGAATGCTTTTACCTCTTAAATCCAGACCTGCCTTGGCGGCGCTCAGATACATTTTGAAGTCGAGCACGTTCCATGCCTTTTCTTTTGGATGGAGGATTAATATGATTATCCACCTGATATTCCTGATAATCATCACAAATGTGAAGTACAGGTATCTTAAAATAACTGATATACGATTCACTTAAATACCCTTGATCAAATAATACATTTCAGTTGCGTTGGTATTATACTGTTCAATGTTTATTGTGCAATCGTCATATAGGCCCAGGGTAAATATAGCCATGAGTTAAGCTTGACGATTTCAATACTGTTAAATCCTGTTTCATGCAGCTTTTCGATAACCTTTCTTTTACTGTGTGTGTATTTTTCCACTCCTCTTAAGAGCCTGGCGGCCTTGACATAGAAAAAACCCAGCCCGTATGCGTCGGGAAATGTCACCATTAGTGTTCCGGAGTCTTTAAGCACGGCTTTGGCCTCGGTAAAAAATCTTCCTATTTTTTCGATATCCAGATAATCCGTCATCCATGTCGAAAGAACCACGTCGAATTTTTCATCCTTGATAATGGTGCTAAGTTTCGTGGCGTCGCCGCTGTGTACGGTTATCGGCAGCTCGCACAAATGTGGATTCTGGTCGATGCCGACTACTGTGTTTTTGTCCAGCAGCAATTTTGTGTAGTAACCGGAGCCGAGTCCGACGTCCAGGATTTTCTTGTTTTCTATCCTGCTGATGACTGGAATCAGGGCCCTGTTTGCGGGGACGCGGCACAGGTAGTACATCAATGTCTTCCGGTCGCATTGTTTCGCGGTCATCGATTTATATCTGTCGAATCCTGTCATCGTAAATCTCCGCTAATGTCATGCCCTGAAATTCAAGGCTTTTCAGATACTCGAAAATATTTTTTAACTTTTTAACAAATCTCGCCTGACCTTTAGGGCTGGTGACGTAAGGACTGGCGTTCGGTATTATCTCCATGCTGTGAAACATCATATTCAGTACGACGGTATCCTGGTTTTTGGAGATGAATCTGTCAATCAGCCTTTTTATTTCATAGCAGGTCATTATGGAAGGTCTGAGCCATTTATAACAAAACCATCTGTCCGGCAATAACATAAATCGCTTTTTGTCAATTGTAACCGGGACTTCGAGCAGTTTGTTCTCCTGAAGCCAGTAAGGCTGGTCGGGGTAGCCGGTAAAGTCCGGACCGCCTTTAGATTGCCAGTTTATATGTGGCGTGATGCTCGAATCTATATTGTAGCCTAATTCAGCCAGCCGCCTGAAAGTGTCACTGTCTGCGCCGAATCTGGCCGCCCTGTAGCTTCTCGGCAGGTACCCGAAACTTTCGTTGAAAAGCCTGGTGATTGATTTGATTTTTTCAAACTCGATATTATCGGGTAGATTGCATGGAAATTCGCTGCTTCGTGTCCCTGTTGGGTCCGTATATTTGGATTCGGGTTCAATATATTCCGAATGCAGATGAGCACCAAGCTCGCAATTTTTCAGATTTTTCAAGACCTCAACGCTTTGGGGATGTTTCATAACTTCCGGGGAAATAAAATATGTCGGTTTCATTTGGTAGTTGGTAAACAGCGGATGTAGAATTTTATCTATACCGGTCTCGACATTTATAAAGGTTAACGGATCGGAACGCAGCCAGCTTGGGCTGCAATCAGGTTCGACGTCGATGGTTATGCAAAAATAGCGTTTCATCCAGAAATCCGGTCAGCTTTCTTCGAGTATTTTTTTATAGAGTTCAATATACTGATTGGCGACGCTGCTCCATGTGAATTTTTCAGCCTGTTTCCTTGCGGCTGTTTGCATTTTCTCAAGGCGTTTTTCATCCGCAGATAGAGTTTTGACGGCCTGTGCCAGGGACTTTGCATCTGCTTGTTCGACCACGATTCCGTTTTCGGTTATCAATTCTTCAAGTCCTTCACAGCGTGTAGTGACTATGGGAAGCCCGGATGCCATTGCCTCCAGCATCGCGTTGCTCATTCCTTCCTGCATACTGGCGCTGATATAAATATCGTTTTGGCGATATAACTGTGGCATATTTTCAGCTTCGATTCTGCCTGTTATCTCGATAATATTATCAAGTTTCCTCTCAGATACAATCTCTCTTAACTGTTGCTCGATTTTCCCGCCGCCGGCTATTGTCAGGT
>CAZKYP010000020.1:2526-26641 GCA_964556885.1 uncultured Pirellulales bacterium
ACAGGACTGAGAATCTTATAGTCGAATTTGAATCTAACATTTTCTCCCGGTACATCGGAACCACGTAACGAAACAATATAGGGCAGTTTCTCTGCGCTGTGATAGCAAAGCCATCCCGATGGGAATCCGAAGAAAGCGTGAACCAGGTCGTAATTATTTTCCTGCAGCAATCTTCGATAATGGGATTTAGCTTTGAGAAGCCATTCGAACACCTCTATCTTGCGCCAATAGTGTAGTTGCTTTTTATGAATACCGATTTTATAAATTGTTATGTTGTCGGTAAATTTTTCAGTGACATCGCCCGGATTCGGCGCTGAGGTCAGCACGTCTACCTGCAGGTCGCTGTTGCCGGCATATTGTTTTAGAATGCTTAGATGCGCCGCCGCAGCACCGCCGCCAATCGGTGGAAATTCGTAATTTAGCATTAGTAGTTTCATTTTATAATTATATTATCGGTTAATTCTTTTGCTGTCTGTCAGCTTTGTATTTTACGAGCGATAACATATAAATTCGTCTGCAAAATCAGGGGCAGGCGGCGAAAATTTATATGTTTGAAAATATATTGTAATAAACCGAATTTTTGCAGCTTTTTCAGGGTAAATTCATTCACGGGATTCATTTTAACAAACTTTGATTCGAAATTGTGCTTTGACAGCCGCTGCCTTAGCTGTCGCGGCGAATGCAAAGACGGATGTGCCCGGCGCCATTTAAGAGATTTATTCGATAATGTAGCAAAAACCGCATTACAGTATTTATTCGGCGTCTGGAACAAATAATAACCGCCCGGACGCAGGACTCTGTAAACTTCACTTACGTGCCTGTCGACCTCAGCGATATGTTCGAACAAATCAAAGCTCAATACGACATCGAAAGTTTCATCCTGGAAATCCAGATTTTCAGCGGGTTGTACCTGAAGGTTGATATTTTCGTATTTTTTAAGGCCGTATGCAATCGCTTCGTGTGATATGTCCGTGCCGATAATATTATGTCCCCGCCTGTTTAATTCGGCGACCAGGCTGCCGGTGCCGCAGCCGATTTCAAGAATCCTGTCGTTTGTTTTGAGTAAATTTATTTCCGTAAAAAATTCCAGGTTTGTCTGGAGATTCCCCCGATTTTCCGTACCTTCATTGAGTCCCTTTCGCCAGGTTTCGTCGTAAAGTTCCTGTTGCTTTTTGAGGTTCTCATCCATCAGCCTTCTTGTTCTTTAATCGACAGGTTGATTTTCCGGGTTTATTATTCGCTCGAAGAGGACAAGCTCACCGAATTTCCGAACTATTTTATAGTTTTTCATTACGTATTCTCTGAACGGTTTCATCGCTTCGTATCGAAGCGCTTCATCAGGCTCTATTTTTTCACGAAGTAATTTCGAATATGCCTGGTCGTACTGTTTTACAATCTGCTCGTTTGCAGGTAAAAATCCGTTGGAAGTCTGGGGCCACAGTTCGAGCGGCGGCCTGTCCCATGGAAAGTGTCTTTTGAGACTGTCAACAATGAACTTAGGCGGCTCTTTTTTGAATGCGTTCAGTATCACGTCAATCCTTTCCGAAAGCTCTTTCGGTGACAGGGTGTGCATTGTGCCTTCGAACGCCTTCGGCGCCGGACTTAATCTTTGTGCAGTAACATATATGCCGGGAAACCAACCCCAGACGTAAATTTTATCGCTCGGTGTCGAATGATTACGGATATATTCACCCAGATACTCCCACGAACCTTTATAACCCTGTTTGCGGCTCTGATGAACTTCGCTGAGTCTCTGGAAGTAACCTCTTTGTCTTTCGGGAAGGCCGGTAGCGGGATTGCGATAGATTGTACCGGAATGGGGACTTTTGGAAATTCCAAAAAATATCTGCCATGACATAATTATCATTGCCAAAAGTCCAAGGATTCCTATTGCAATCCATTTAGGTTTGGAGATGGCGTTTTTTGTTTTTTCGGAGTAAGCGGCAATCAGGTATCCACCTAACATCGCGCCGGAAGCGTTCAGTGGTAAATAGTACTGTTCGTAAGAGCGTGGGCTGCCCCAGACAAAAATCATGTCAATCAGCCACCATAATGCAAACAGTAGCACAAATCTATCACGGTCATTATATTCCTTTGGCTTAGTTTTTTCTGTTCGGGGGATCGCCAGTTTAATCAGCCGGAGGATAATCGCCCCAACAGCAAGTGATATTGGTAATATCAACAGCCAGTAGTATCGCATTACCCTGACAGCTACCACTTTTTTATCTTCGGGCGTCAGTGCCATCCAACTGCCACGGACATAACCTTTAGGCAGGAACCGCAGCCACAAAGCTTCTTTCTTCGGCTTCTCTTGTTCTGTTGTCTGAGTTCCTTCGGTTGTCAGGGCATTTTCCTTACTGCTGCTGAATACCGATGTTAATGTTTTGAATGCGAGCGAGTGTGGTAATTTTGCATTCGGCTGGCAGGTGAGTATCCATAAAAATAACGGCGCTAATGACAATATCGCCCCGGTAAACAGCAACCCTGCGTCAATACCGGTCCGTTTCCATGTTCGATGTTTTAATAAAGGTTGAGCTATGATAAAAAGACCAAGTGCCGTCGCGGCGGAATAGCCGGTCTCTTTGAAAAGCGGCGCCCAGGCGAGGAATGCTCCAGCCAAAGCTGCCAGCCACCATTTTGAACCAAGCTGGTACAGGACAAAGCAGCTTATCCCCAACACCATCAGGGCTATCATATACTGGTCTTTGACATTACCCAATTTGGCTATAAGCGGCGCCGAAAGATAAATAGAAGAAACGATGACACCAACTGCTGCGGCGAGTGTGCCAAATAACTTTCGCATTGTATAAAACATTAAAATCAGCGCTGCCGCCTGAAAGATTGCCTGGATTATTTTCGGCCCGGTCTGGTTGAATCCGAAAATCCGGACTCCGAGGATATTCACTAACAGCGTACCTAACGCAGCGCTGGGTTTTTCATCGATACCAATCTTTGCTCCTTCGAGGATGTGTTTTGCAGAGTAAACGTTGGAGCCGCTGTCGTAAGGGTCTGGCGAGCAGAGTTCGATATATTTGCCCATGCAGAATGGTATCGCCGCAAGAACTGCTATGATTGTGAATATTAATATAGGTTTAACAATCTTCGATTCGGATTGTGTGGGAACGTGGTGTCGAGTATGTTTGATAACAGGTTTGTTTCTGTGAGCGGCTTTGCTCATTTTTTATCTCCGGTTGCATCAGGTGATTCGAGTATCTCTTTGATGACGTAAGTGGGGCGATTCTGTGATTCGTGGTATGTTCTTACAAGCAGTTCGGCGAGAAGGCCCATAAGGATGAATTGAATCGTGGCAATAATGAAGACCGCCGACAGGAGAAACAGCGGATTTCCACTCAAATCGGTGTGGAGGAAGATTTTCTGATAGATTGCTGTTGTACCCAACATAACTGAGCCGAACGCGCTCAGCAATCCGAGACCTCCGAATATATATATTGGTTTTGTGGAGAACGAGCCGAGAAATTTAATCGTGATAAGATCGAGTATAACTTTCCATGTTCTTCCGAGACCGTATTTTGCTACACCGGCGGTTCTTGGTCTGTGGTTGACTTCGCACTCGGCGATTTTTGCCCCGCTCCAGCTTGCCAGGGCGGGGATGAACCGGTGCATTTCGCCGTATAGTTTTGTTTCGTCCAGAACTTCTTTTCGATATGCTTTAAGTGTGCAGCCGGTGTCGTGGAGGTTGATACCGGTTATTTTTGCAATCATCCAGTTGGCGATTTTTGAGGGGATTAGTCTTGTGATGGTATTGTCATGTCTGTTTTTTCGCCAGCCGCTTACAACGTCGAATCCCTCCTTAAGTTTGGCAATCATCTTGGGTATATCAGCAGGGTCGTTTTGAAGGTCGGCGTCGATTGCAATAATGATAGTTCCTCTTGCATGGTTAAAACCGGCGCTGAGTGCCGCTGTCTGGCCGAAGTTTCTTCGGAAGCGGATAATTCGGATTTTCATATCCGATTCATGCAGTTTGGTGAGAACCTTGAAACTATTGTCGCTGCTTCCGTCATCGATGAATATAATTTCATAGCTGTATTTGCCGGTCAGAGTATTCGAGATTTGTTCGTAGAGCGGACCGATATTATCCTGCTCATTCAGTAACGGAATAACAACCGAAATTTCGGGACCGTTTTTGTCCATGTTTATCTTCCTATATAGAAAGCACTATGATAATAGTTAAAATATCGGCTGTAAAGCTGTACCTGAGTAATCTAAATCCCTGGGGAAAAATGAGGGAGATACTATAATGTCCGAAAATTCGGGATGAAATTGTATTTAAATTCTTTTTAATACCTGCCGATGTAAGTGGTGACGGTCCGACTGTAGGAATAAACAATGAACTATTTTCAGCTATTTACGTATTCAATAAGACAAAAAATGGGAATTTGGTCGGAGTGGTATTGATGTTTTTCGTGAAAATGTACCCTGGCGTCTTTTCCGGGGCAGGAATGTATATTTTATGGGTCATTTTTCGGACGTAATATGTGAATCATATCATAAGCCATAGGCGAATCAGTAGATTTGGGGGCGGTTTGCATGATATGCCCGGTTGGAAATTCCTTGCTCAATGGCTTTTTTTTCATAAAATACTTGTTGTTAAATAGCCGAAATTTACATCAGAATCTATATTTTGGAGATCAGTAATATGAGACTTAATAGTTATCTGCTAATCGCAAGTTGTTTATTGTTCATACAGGCCGGTTGCCATGAGCAGGCCGTGACGAAAAATGCCGGTGTAAAATCGGAGGATGTAAAATTAGATGCGAAGAAGCCGGGACCTCGAATAACGATGGAGAGTACGGTTTATGATTTCGGTGAAGTCGGGATGGATACTGAAAATAAGGGCCAATATAAATTTACAAACACCGGAGTTGGTATATTAAAGATTACAAAAGTGGCTAAGTGCTGCGGTGTTGTAGCAGAGCTGGAGAACGGAAAGAAAGAGTATGAGCCCGGTGAAAGCGGAGTGATAAATTTGGAATGGGGATCCGGACCGTTACCGAGTACCATGCAAAAGGAAATTGTAGTGCATAGTAATGATAATTCCAAGCCACAGTTGACGTTGACACTAAAAGCCAAGGTTGTAGAGAAAGTTGCCTGTAGTCCGGACAGATTAAGACTTTTCCTCGGTGAAGAAAACGCAGCTTGTCCTGCGGTGGAGATTAAAAGCGTTGATGATAAGCCTTTTTCAATAACGAAATTCGTATCCACCGGAGACTGCATAACTACAGATTATGATTTCTCAATTGAGGCTCCGAAGCATGTTCTTAATCTTCAGGTGGATATGAATAAACTTGCTGATAATATGAAAGGGCGCATTTCTATCTCTGTGAATCATCCGGATGCTAAATCAGCAACGGTTTTATTCGATGTACTTCCGAAATACACGGTTTCTATGCCGCTGATTATTATTTTTAATGCCGAACCCGGAAAACCTATAACAAGAACTTTTTCCGTGCAAAACAACTATCACAAAAAATTTGATATTGAATCAGCTTTGTCGAGAGATAATACAGTTAAAGTCATGAGTCAGAAAGAAATCAGTGATGGTTATCAGCTTGAGGTTGAGATAACACCGCCTGCACTTGCCGAGGGGCAGATCAAATATTCAGATTTATTTACTATAAATATTAAAGATGGAGAGGAGCTGGTTATCCCCTGTAATTTGTATTATTCGAAATCTAAAATAAAGATGGGCAATTAGCAGGTGTTTTTAAAATCTTGGGGATGCGACCGGTTCAGGTATAAGTTCGAATACTTTTCCATTATTTCCGGCGATTCAGTTTGTCCAGATGTTTTCTGGTGTAGATAAGGAACTATATCTGTTTTATGAAGCGATTATTAATTTGTATTTCTATTTTGATAATTGGAGCTTCCTGCAGTGACAAGTCTCCAGGTCCTATGGGGTCCGATGTTGAATATTCTCAAACTGCGGCGGACTCTCAGTTGCAATCAATCAGCCGGCCGGATGTTCTTACTGTTTTTTTTACAGGCAATGAGCTTGGAGCTTTGAAACCGTGCGGCTGTTCAGGCGGGCAGCTTGGCGGGCTTGACAGACGCTCGGCGATTTTCAGAAGATTACCACATGAAAGTAGATTAATTGTAGATACCGGAGTGTTTGTTAAAAGCGATGCTGAGCAGGACCTTATAAAGTTCAATGTGATAATCAGGGCTTTGGGACTTATCGGGTATGATGTGGTTAATCTTCGTGAAAAAGATATTGAAATCGGAAGGAATCTCGACCTTTTAGATTCCATAGGTTCGATGACTAATATTATAACTGCCTGTGAAGATGTCGAATTGAATTTACCTTCGAGCTTTACGGCGGATCTTTTATTGAAGGGTAAGGATGTATCCGTAACACTGGCCGCATTCGATCCGGAGACCAGGCCGGTAGAGGCAATCAGGGAACTGTTTCCCGTCTCGTCGCAGAAGTCTGTGAATATCCTGATTTTAAATTACTACGATCCGGACATTATTTCTTCAATAGCTAAAAATGCACCTTTTGTAGATTGTATAGTCTGTTCTGCAGAATCCGATGAACCGATATTGATGGGAAATCCTAATGATAGGCCGTTGGTGTTTTCAGTCGGCCGATATGGCAGGCATATCTGCGGCGTTCAAATATCCGAAGACGGTCGAAACAAAAGAAAACTGGAATTTAAGTTTTTTGATATTAAGGTGGAAGAGTATTTGGAACAGGAAGTATCGCTGATTGACTTATACTCGGATTATCAGCAGATTGTAAAACAGCACAATTTATTAGAGAAATATCCGCGACTTCCATTACCGAACGGCTTGAAATATGCCGGCTCGGAATCCTGTGCTTCCTGTCATCAGTATGAGTATATCGAATGGATGGGTAAAGACCATGCGAACGCCTTTGCTACTCTCGAAAGAGTCGGTTCACAATATGATCCTGAATGCGTTATTTGCCATGTTATAGGTATGGATTACGACAGCGGATATATTTCGGAGGAAAAAACACCTCAAATGAAGGATGTTGGTTGTGAAAACTGCCACGGTCCGGGTTCGGCGCATAACCTGCATCCGTACGAGTCAAAAACCACTATTACCGAACCAAATTCGGTATGTATAAAATGTCATACTCCTGAACACAGCGGAGATTACGCGGGAAATGAGGAGGAAAAACTGCAAAAAATCAAACATTGGTTGGAACCAAACGAGCCCGTCAGTGTCCAATATTAAGAGCATAAGAGAAAATTTAACCCGACTTATGCACTTTTAAGGACTGCCATGATAAGAATATTGCGTATAACGGGCGTTTTTGCAGTGATTTCAGCGGTTTGTGTTTTTGCTTTTGTTGTATTTCATTTGGTAGTCGGGGTCCAGGGTGACGAAAATATACGGAAATTATTGGACACTCCCGATGTTAGAGGCCGCTTTGAAAATACTGCCCATAATAAAGCTAAGGGGAATGATGACCGGGTATCACCGCTTGTCCAGCAGGCGGAGGCCTTCGCTTTATTTTTGAATCCGCCAAAGGAAAAATATATCAAGAATCCAATCAAAGGCGGTACCGGTATTAAATCTGTTTTACCGGCTGTAACGCCGAAATTTACGGTTGTTGCCACAAGTTTTTGCCAGGAGAATCCCGAAAAATCTTTGGTTTTGATTGACGAACCGGGTAAAGGGCGGCATTGGGTCAAACAGTCCGGAAAAGTGGGCTATTTGGTTATCGAACAGATTAAAGACGGTGTTATTGTTGTAAAGAACGACCAGGAAACCTTTGAACTTACAGTTTCCCAGAAAACGGGAATGAATATTCTGCAGGACCTTTTCCCGAATTCTGTTAACAAAAACGTCAAAACAGCCTCAAAATCCACTTCTTATACTTCCAACAGGGCGGCCGCAAGTTTGAATAAATTTAATCAAGCGAATATCAGGAGTGATGAGGATGAAGAGAAATTGATAGAATTGGTTGATATGTTGAAGGATATTCAGAAGAATCTTGAAACAGATGCAAATGAAACAGGAGAGGTAGAGGAGGATAAAGCCGCGCAAATGGAGGAGCTGATTTCTGATTTCAAATCTTCACATATCGGCCCGGAGGAAGCGAAGAAACTTGGTAATTTAGGTGAAAAGTTGAAGGATGATCAGCAGGATCCGAATAAATCTTGGCCGGCGAAGAAATATCCTACGAAAACAGTCCAATCGAAACCAGTTAGAAAATAGTCCCCTCTTTTATCAGACTTTGGTTTTTTGAAAGTTAAGCAGGAAAATCTTATAATAGATACGGATTGTCGAAAAGAAAGTTACCAACTCCCCTTTGTTTGTTTTGAGATTCCCCAAGAGCAGTCAAACGCTTTTGGGGAATCCAGACAGACATTTATCAAATTGAAAATCAAACCAGGCAAACGTTTTTCGTTGGCCAAAGTTTTCTATCACCATGTTATTTGTAAAGAGGTGTTTTTTTGCCCGAATGTAGGGAACTTTTGGCTCATTTCTATGTCTGATTAAGTATATGGTGCACAAAGACTGGTTATTGAGAGGTGGAAATATTTACATAATTGCTTCTATGAAAATGGCTTATATAGAAAACACATGAATTTGCATATACAGCGGGTATGAAAAGTGTACTGCATTTTTTTAAGATTATCGGATTAAAGGGTGATGTATGATGGTAAGAAAGCGATTTTCTGGCGGGGGATACAACAAGATTTTTGCAATTTTAATCATATTTCTATCAGTCAGTAATTCTCTTTCTGCGGTAGAAAGCAAAGGTGTTTCTGAGCAGTCACCTTATGAGATATTCCCTTTACGTTATATATCCTCCGAACAGGGGAAGGGATATCTTGCCGATATTGGAATTAAAACAGTTTCTCAAATTCCCGGTTCCAACGCTCTGTTGGTGACGGCTCATACCGATGAACTTGCCAAGGCAAAGGCTGTTCTTAATGTTGTTGATAATTCAGAATCCTTTGTGGTAAAGGCGATTCTTCCGGTTTCGGCGGCCGTTAATATGCCTGACAATGAGCAGATTGCGGCAAGAGTCGGCAATATTACAATCGGCAGCTTCAGCAATCCACCCAGAAACCAGACGGGAGCAAAGGCAATTATTGATATCCACAATAATGCCGTGATTATTGTTGTGCCGGCCGGCTTATTGGAGTCGGTTGTAAGTGCTATTGGACCGGTGCAGGATACGAAGCTGACAGTCCAAAATGCAACACAGGACAATCTACAATCTTTGTGTTTAACAACCGAACCGCCCAGGCCAAAGGCATTTGTTTCGGAAAATCCCGGTATTGATTATCTTTCGCAGGAAAAGATGTTGACCGTACCAAACACAATTGCAGCGGAGGTACAGGCAGACCAGATACCGGATCAAAATGATAATCAGCCGGTGACTTTACAATTATCCGCCGTTGAACAACCAGGCGAACCGACAGGTGTTGTGAGTGGAGAAGAGGTTGTTAATCTGAATTTGACTGAAAATACAAAACTTACGATAGTTGAATTTTTAGGTTTGATTGGTCCGTATTTACAGATGGACTTTATGTATGATGAAAAAGATTTAATTGGTGAAGTTACGTTTAATCCTCATGGTAAGTTTAGCGGGCCTATTAAAGTCAAAGATTTGTATACTTTACTCGAAACGGTTCTGAAATTCAGAAATCTTGCAATGACTCGCGGCACGGGCAATCTTGTTACAATAGCCCCTGTTGCAAACGCTCTTGAAATAGACCCGACCTTAATGGAAGATGCTTTAACCGGGGTAGAACGCGGCGATGGAATAGTAATCCGTGTTTTTGAACTTAAATATATTACACCAAGTAGTGCGATAAGTCTTTTGGAGGCTATGAAGCTTAGTATAGCTCCTCCGATTTCTGAAGGAAAATCACTCATCGTTACCGGCTATTCACACCGGATGCCCCGTATAGAAAAGCTTTTGGATATGGTCGACAAACCGGGAGAACCGAGAAAATTCAGGTCCAAGCAGCTTCGGTACACGATGGCTCAGACGCTGGCCCCAAAGGTTCAGACGCTTGCCGAACAGTTGGGTACTATATCCGTTACCATTGCAGCAGCAGCTCCGGAACCGACGCCGACAACTCCAAGCCCTCGTAGAGCAGGAGAGACGACGACCGCTTATACGGCCCGTATTCGACGGGAACAGCAGATACGTGCCCAAAGAGCGACTGCCGCACAACCTTCTGCTGAAGAACAGGCCCAGCCTGGTGTATATCTCGATGCCGATGAGAGAACGAATCGAATTTTAATGATTGGAGTTAAGGACCAGTTGGATACTGTTGTTGAGCTGATAGAAACTCTTGATGTGGCTCAGCAGGATCTGAGATCTTTGGTACCGTATAAGATTATTCACGTAGATGCCGAGGATGTGAAAAGGAAACTGGAAGAGCTTGGAATAATCGGAGCAAGCCCTGAATCGTCTTCATCCACGGGGTCTTCCGATGCTACTGAACAGCCCGGTACACCTGCCCCACAGCAGAGAACCTCGGGGGGCAGAAGAAGCCCTGCAGCAGGAACTGAATCTAATGAAGAGGTTACTGAATCGCTTGTGGAAGAGCCGCAGGTAATAGTAATTGAGGCGACAAATTCGCTTTTGGTTAACGCCACACCTGAACAACATGAGCGGATAGCGACCATCATCAGCTATGTCGACAGTGAGACCGAGGTTGAGGAAATACCCTATAAAGTTTATTATCTGAAAAATCAGGGGCCGGATCATTTGAGGGAGGTCCTGCTGCCGTTTATTGAAGAAATTGTTGAGACGGTTCGTGACCAGGAAGACAAGATTCAGGAAGTAAAGAAAAAGACAGAAGAAAAAATCACTATAGTTTCCGATCCGAATACAGCTTCACTGGTTGTGTATGCGAACAAAAAGAATCAGGAGTGGATAGGGAGCCTGATAATGCAATTGGATAAGAGGAGGCCGCAGGTACTCATAGATGTGACGCTTGTGCAGATTTCCAAGACGGATCTTTTCAATTATGATCTTAACATGTTATCGAGTTTCCCGGACCTGACAAACACGTCAGGTCTTACCGGTGCTATTATGGGTGCCTTAGATACCGAAGGTAATGTTGTCAAGGACAATCATCATCCTTTTCCAGCTACCAGCAGCGGTAGGGACCGATTTATCGATTTACAGGCAAAAAGCGGCGTTGGGACAGGATTTTATGGTGACAGGCATATTAACTTATTATTGACTGCAATGCAGCAGAAGGATTATGGAAGGGTCCTGGCCAAGCCTAAAATCCTTGTCAATGATAATGAGCAGGGAGTTATCAGCACGATAGATAAAACTTATGTTACCAAACAAACCGGTACTATTATCGAAGGCAACTCGACTGCCGTGCAAACTGCTGTTGATTATCAGGATTATCCTGCCGGTATCACGCTTACGATTGTACCTCATATCAGCGACAGCGACCTGCTTCGTTTGGATATTAACCTGGTGCGGTCGGATTTTGGAACAATAACGGGTGATAAACCGCCGGATACTACGGAAAGTAATGTGGAAACAACCGTGACCGTTCCGGATAAAAGCACAATTATTTTGGGTGGTATGCTGAAACTTAATCAAAGTAAAGGTGGCACAAAGGTGCCGATTCTGGGTGATATACCTCTGATTGGCGGGTTGTTCAGAAGCACCAGCAACAGCGACTTGCAAAGAAATCTGTATGTGTTTGTTAAAGCTGAGATTATCAGGCCTCTGGACGAGGACGATTACGCCCGGGCCGAGTTGCAGAAAATATCGGACAGAAGTAGAGATGCATTCGAACAGCGTGAAGTTGAGTTTCAGAAATACCAGGATTGGCCGGGCATAAAGCCCCAGCCGATTGATCCGCTAAAGGTACTTGATACACAATAAAAAATGAAAGAATTACTCATACAAACTGCTAAACGTACGGGCCTGATTAATGCCGAGCAATTAGCCAAGTATTTTGAAGAAAGCGGCGATAAAGGGCGAATCGATGAGACTCTGCTCAGTTGCCCCTACTTTACAGAAGATGTAGTGTTAAAGCTGTTTGCCGAGGCATTCGGGTGGGAATATTACACAGAAATACCTGCAAAAATGGTACCTTCGGAATTTATCGAAACTGTTCCCGCCTTGTATGCCCAGCACCATTATCTGATTGGAATAAAGCCCGATTCCGGCAACGGGGAGCTTACCGTAGTTTTGTCCCGTCCGTTGGATGCGAATGCACTGGACAATGTTGCGAAAATGACGGGCATGCCGGTTAAAGCGGCTATATCTACGCGGGCCGCAATTACTGCTGTAATTGATTCGGCTTATGAGCAAAGGTCAACCGTGATTGAGGAAGTTGCTGAAGAGCTTGATTCCCAGAATCTTGATATGCTCGTTGACGAGGTATCTACTTCAGATGACCTTCTTAATGTGGTCAATCGCCCCCCGGTCATCAGGCTTGTCAATGATATTCTCTTTCGCGCTCTGCAGTTGCGGGCCAGTGATATTCATGTTCATCCGTACGAGGAAAAGATTCAGATTCGCTATCGTATCGATGGTATTTTATACGACACTTTGAGTCTGAACAGGAACGTTCTTCCGCTTGTCATTTCACGTATCAAGGTAATGGCGGGTATGGACATTGCTGAACGCCGTCTTCCACAGGACGGCAGGTGCAGCGTCCGGCTGGGTCAGCGTGAAGTCGATTTGCGTATCAGTACGGTGCCGACCAGCTACGGCGAGCGAGCGGTGCTGAGAATTCTTGACAAGAGCACTGGTTTGTTCGAGCTGAACGAGTTGGGTTTATGGAAGGATGATTTGGAAAAGCTGGATTTTTTACTTTATCGCTCTCACGGGGTGATTTTTGTGACAGGCCCGACCGGCAGCGGTAAAAGTACGTCGCTTTACGCCTGTCTTAACAGGATTAACTCGTCGGAAAAAAACGTCATAACTATAGAAGACCCGATTGAGTATCAGCTCAAGGGCATCAGCCAGATTCAGGTTGCTTCAAAGAAAGGAATGACTTTTGCCACATCACTTCGTCATGTGCTGCGGCAGGATCCGGATGTTATAATGGTCGGCGAAGTTCGTGATATTGAGACGGCACGCATGGCTATCCAGTCTTCGCTTACAGGCCACCTGGTTTTTAGCACGCTGCATACGAACGATTCGGCCGGAGCGGTTAGCCGGCTTTTGGATTTGGGTGTCGAGCCGTATTTGGCCAGCTCGTCCCTGATAGCCATAATAGCGCAGCGTTTGGTGCGAAGGGTCTGTCAGAACTGCAAACAACCGGCCGAACCTTCGGCGCGTGACTTGAGGGCGCTCGGTCTTGCCAACGGTGATGCACCGTCTTTTATAAAAGATGGGGCCGAGTTCTTTGTCGGCGCCGGTTGCGAGAAATGCTTTCAGACAGGCTACCGCGGCAGGACGGGTATCTATGAATTACTGTTGATTAATGATGAAATTCAGGACATGATATACAAAAGAGAAACCGCCGGTATGATAAAGAAGACCGCTCTTGAGAAAGGAATGCAGACCTTGAGAATGGATGGTGCAAGAAAGGCGCTTGCGGGAATAACCACTGTCTCGGAAGTGTTGCGAGTGACACAGGCGGATGTAATGTAAGCAATAATATGTTGATTGAAAAACTATTTTCCTTCCACAGTTAAAGGTTTTTGAGTTTTTAATTATTTAATATACTTATGCCGAGATATCATTACATAGCAATAACAGCGGACGGCAAGAAAGTAAAAGGAGCGATTGCCGCCGAGAGTTCGTACGCCGCACGAAAGCAGTTGCGGGCGCGGAGCATCCACCCGACCTCTGTTTCGGAGATTGGTTCGACGGGGGAACATAAGGCCGCATTGTTTTCACTTTTTTCCAGGGGCACGAAGAACCAGGTCATAGATTTTACCAAACAGATGGCAACACTTCTCCAGTCGGGTATCAAGCTGACGGATGCGCTTTCGGTTCTTACTATGCAGGTTTCTGATGCTCGGTTTAAGAATGCCCTCACGGACGTCCGTGACCGTGTTGTTACCGGAGAATCATTTACAGATGCGATGGCCGATTACGGGGACTATTTTGATGTCATATATGTGAGCATGATTCGTGTCGGCGAAATGACTGGGACATTGGCGGGTAGTTTTTCTATTATCAGCAGCTTCATGGAAAAACGCCGTAAAGTTGAATCAAAAGTTAAAACTGCAATGGTATATCCTGCGTTTTTAACTATGTTCTGCCTGGCTGCGATTCTGATTTTAACTACCAAGGTCATTCCAAAGATAGCCGAACAGATTCAAAATACCGGGCAGGAACTGCCGTGGATTACCAACCAACTGATGAATATCAGTTATGTGCTCAGGAGTGCCTGGGTGCTGTTGGTAATCGCGACGATAGTCGGGATTGTTTGGAGTATGAAGAAGTTTTTTAAGACCGAACGAGGAGCTTATTTGCGGGACAAGATTCTGCTTTCGCTTCCGATTTTCGGTCCTTTAATCAAACAGCGTGTTGTATCGCGCTTTGCATCCACACTTTCGACTTTGCTGGGTTCCGGTCTTGCAATGGCCGAATCACTTCGTGTCGTTGCGGAAGTAACGGGTAATGTTCTGATGAAAAGAGCGGTCCAGCAGTCACGTGAGCGAATCCTGGCCGGAGCGGATATTGCAACGCCCTTGAGAGAGAGCGGCGTTATCGATCCGGCCATTGCTCACATGGTGGCGGTAGGCGAAAAGAGCGGCGAGCTTGAAACGATGCTCAGAAACATAAGCGAAAATCTTGAAGCGTCGACGGATACGGTTATTGAAAGACTATCGGCGGCGGTTGAACCGCTTATTATTGTTGTGATGGCGGCGATAATCGGTGTCATTGCTTATGCGACGATACTGCCGATTCTGGAGGTTTCTTCAGGTAAATTTTAATACCCAAACTGGTTGACCGGTTTTTTTAGGAGTTAGATATGGAGATTAGAAATAGAAGAACAAGAGTAAGAAGCGGTTTTACGATGATCGAGCTTGTGGCTATGCTGATAATCATAGGTTTGCTTGCTGCGGTTGTCGGTAAAAATGTAATGGGTAAGATTGAAACCGCAAAAGTTACGACAACCAAAGCCAGTCTGAAAATCCTGCAGTCGGCTGTGAATCAGTTCAAGATGGACACAGGTCGATATCCTACCGAAGATGAAGGCCTTTCCGTTCTTGTTGAGGAGCCAAGTGACGCTCCAAACTGGCAATCCGGCGGATATCTTGAGACTACCGAGGTTCCTAAAGACGGCTGGAGCCGTGAATTTATCTATGAGCTTAATCCCGCCAGTGGTAAAGCGTTTGTGATAATCAGCTATGGCGCTGATGGTGAAGAAGGCGGTGAAGAAAACGATGCGGACCTTTACAGCACCGACGCCCATTGATTATCGTGAGATAAATTATTCACGAACGATACCGATATGTAACAGGCTGATCGGCCGCTGCGGCGGCTTTACATTTATTGAGCTGGTAATCGTAACTGCTATTGTGGGGATGTTTGTCGTCCTGGCGCAATCCCGGCTTTTCGGTTTGCTTAGAAAGAACACCTTCAAGTCACAGGTTCAGGAATTTATCTCGGTGATGCAGATGGCCGCTACTGCGGCCTCGGAAAGCGACAGAAGATATGAAGTGATTGTCGATATTGCGAATCAGAGCTTTGTCCTTCGACAGATAACCTCGCCTGATTTGTCAGCGATTCTCGAAGAGGAGATTATGGTCGAGAGTCAATTTACTGATAATTGTCGAGTGGTTTACGTCCAGTTTGACGACGGAGATTACACTCACGAAGGACAGGCAAAATTCAGGGCCGGACGTTCCGGCTGGGCGTACGGTGGAAAGGTTGTTTTACTTGATGAGAATCAACAGCCTTATTCGATTGTGGTAAATCGTCTTAACAGGATAATTGAATTGAAAGAAAATGATGTAGAGCTTTTAGAGCCGAAACGGCCGGATGAAGTTTTATTTTGATCATAACGTAGACCAGTGTAATTATGCATTATAAAGTTCATATAAATTCGGTAAGAGGCTTCACTTTGTTGGAGGTTATGACAGCGTTGATCATACTTGCGCTTGTATGTTCCAGCGTATTGGTCGTGATTAACAATTGTGTGGCTTCTGCGGCTGGTTCGAGGCTGCAAATGCAGGCCTTTGAGGTCGCTCGTGAAAATATGGAACAGCTTCTTGCGTCCGAGTCGCTTAGCGAAAAAGTCGAGTACGGCAGCAGCAATAAATATCCGGATATCGGATGGAAGACGTCTGTAGAGGCGTTTTATGAGCCGATAACGGCTCGAATGTGGATCAGAGGAGTATGCTCGGCCGAATATAAGGATGCGGATGGAGAAATACAGACGGTTGAACTGTCTCATTGGCTGACAGATTTGACTAAGGAACAGTTGCTTGAAATGATGAACCAGGAAGGGGATGAGAAGCTTGAGGGAGAGCTTTTTGAGACATTGGAAGAAGCTGCAGAATATGCAGGCGTAGATGTTGAAACTATCGAGAAGTGGCTTGAGGACGGCATGCTTACAACTGAGGACGGCTTATTTATCAGGAGCAACCTCGATATTTATAAAGAAAGTAACGGCAATCCGAGTGAAGAGCAAAAGAATCAGCAGGTACAATCTGTATCTGAGATCGAGGAAATTATATCAGGCAGGACCGGCGGACAAAATAAGGAAGGTGCAGAAGGATGGGAGGATGAGATTGATCCTAAAACAGGATTGACATACGGAGAGCTTGAGAACATGGATTTCTCTGAAATATGGGAATTAATGAAGAATCGAAAGTGATAGGGAATTTAATTCGGAAGATGAACAGGCACAGATCACAACAAGGTTTCTCACTGGCCGAAATTATGGCATCTTTGACAATAGGTGCCCTGATTTTAATTGGGGTGCTCGGTGTTTATGAACGCGCCGAACGTTCGGCTGAAGTGGTGACGAGCAGGCTTGAACGTTTCAGGTTGCCGTCTGAGGTTCTCCAGCGTATATCCGAAGACCTGGATGATATCATATCGTCAGGTTCTGATACGGAAGTCACAATTGAAAATGCGGTTTCACACGGTTTCCCGACGGCCAGGCTGAAAATTACAAACAAGTTTACCGACAGTCAAAATGTGGAGCAGAAATTTGAAGAGGTAATATGGCAGAGCAGCTATGACTATGAGAACCTTAATGAAGGACTTGTTTTGTATCGCGGTCATGGAGGAATGGCGATGGAAGATAGTTTACTGGACAAGGGCAAAGAGGACTGGGAAAAAGAGCTTCTTATCCCGATTTGCGATGGCGTTACTTTATTTAAGATAAATGTCATAAGCGGCGAGCAATTACTGGACAGGTGGGGCGGGCCGCTTCCCACGGGTATCAGGATAACACTATCCTTCGCCGAGCCTTTTAGAAATACCGACGGCAGTCTGGACGTAGCAGAAGAGGATAAAATTGTTAGAACCATCGCTATCGATAGAACCAGGAAAATCAGCTTTTTGATAGAAGGACAGGAAATTCAGGATAGCAATGAAATCGGAGCTGATAAAACACCGGTCGGTTCGGTTAGCAACGGGAAATCGTCGACGGGCGGGACCAAAACAGCGGAAAAAACAAAATGAATGTCAATAAAATCAACAATTTAAATAATTCCCGTGACCGGTCCGGAATCGTCCTGTTGGTCACGTTGGTATTATTGGTTGTACTTGCAACCCTGGGTTATACGCTGAGCAGTCGTGTTGCGGCTCAGCGACATCGGAATCAATATGTCATCGATTACAGCAAGGCCAGATATGGGTGTGAGTCGGCGGTTAAATATGCTCTTGCTACTCTGGAAGAAATTAATCCGGAATTAATTGAGCGTCCGAATGAGCCGGATTTTTCCGATTTATTCGCTCTTAGTGAGGCCCAATACCAGGAACTTCTGGAACAGTGGCGTCAGGAATATATGAAAGCGGAGATTTATGGGAACAAGAGCGCCGATAGCAAGAAGGATGTTAAGAAAAAGGGAGATATTGTCGATATCAATCACGAAGATAATGAGGTAGCTAATTATAATTTTCTTCAAATACGGGGCCCGTACGGCCCATCGTGGCCTTTTGTCGCCGAGCCGGTTGAGTTTGAAATCGGTTCTGCACAGGTCCGGATTGAGATCGAGGACGAAAATGCGAAATATCCGCTCGGATGGGCGCTTCTGAATGATGAGCAGGTTGCACGTGAGGCCGCGACGGGTTTTGAGATATTTTGTGAATGGATGAAACTTAGTCCTGAGCAGGTGGAATCATTGAAACAGGGATTAACGCAAATAGGAGAAATAAAACCTTTCGAGATCGAATTCAAACAGATAACGAAAACGATAAGAAAACCTGTCACGACAAAGGCCATCAATACCAACAGCCGTATAAAGACAACTCCGCGAACGCGGATAGAAAGGAAAACCACGACTGTTTCCGAACAGGTTAATGAGCAAACGACACATTTTGCGAAATTATTTCATAGTTCATTTATAGATATCGAGGATCTTGCAAGACCGACTTTGATTAGTGAGGACCGAAAAGAATCGGCTTTGAAATATATGGGAATTTGGGGAACGAGACAAATAAACATCAATACGGCACCGCGACATGTTTTGGAAGCGGCGTTTGTTTTTGGAGGTGATGAAGTCGAAATTGCGGACCAAATCATTCAGCTAAGACGACAAAAGCCGTTTACTAACATAGAGGATTTAAAAAAGGAATTGTCCCGTTATTCCGACGCGATCAGCAAGTGCGAAAAATATATTACGACGGTCAGTAATGTATTCACCATCAGAATAACCTCGACGAACGGGATAGCAAAGGCATCGTCGGTTATAGCGATAATTAAGGATGGTGACAAAGTTAATAGAATTGCCGTTATCAACGGTTGAACAGTGATTAAATATTTTGGAGTGTGAATATTGTGAAATCACGGAATTGCCTGGGAATTTATATTAGCAGGAACAGGGCAACAGTAGTCTGCCTTGATTTGCAGGATAGCGGTGAAAATGTTTTGGGCCACTTTAGTGTGTCCGTGGAAAACCAGGAACAACATGACATGCAGGCGCTTGTGGGCCTTATTGTTGAGGGTTGCAGGGAAAAGGGTTGGAAGTTCTCCGAGGTTACGATTGCTTTAGATTGTGCGATGGTCATGCAACACAGTGTTCACAGCGAGTTTAATGACCCCCGGCAGATTCGTGCCACAATTAGATTCGATACCGAAGAAGCCCTGGCGACGGACATCAGCGAGGTCGGGTTGGCTTTTGAGGTTACTTCGACCGACGAAACCGGTTCGGAGTTGACTGTTTTTACTGCTCAGAAAAATATACTTTCAGAAATCCTCATCGCTTTGCAGCGTTATAATCTTGATCCGGTTATCATGGAACCGGACGTTAATTGCCTTTCGCGGTTCATTCGCAGGAAAATAAATTCCGGCCAGTCCGGACAAACCGGGATTTTATACGGACTGCTTTCACAGCGTAACGGTTATCTTATTATGCCGCCCGGGGCCGATGCCGATTCGAAACAGAAGTCGTCGGTAGTCAGGACGTTTCTTGTTGGTTCGGGACAGGATAAAAGCCAGCTATTGACCAGGGAAATTCTTGTCACTACTGGGTTAGTCGAAAATATCAGCCGGGTGAATAGCCTGAAAATTTTCGATTTCGCCGGGACTGTAGATTCCCGGCAGCTTGGCGAAAGGCTGGGTATTGCCGGTGAGGAAATTGATTTGTCCGGGATAGCCGGATTTGTTGCACCGGATGTGTCGGATAACGCTAATCCGGTCGATTTTACAATTGCGTATGGGGCGGCTTTGGCCGGTTCGGAGAAGGCCGTTCATATCGCGAATTTCCGCGACGACTTCAATCCGTACCAGGGCAAAAAAATAAGGATGCAGAAGGCGCTAAAGTTCGCCGCAACATCTGTTGCCGTTCTGTTATTAGCGGCCGGCCTTTATTTCCAGATGCAGTTATTCAATGTCAATCGGGACAGGAATAACTTGCGCAGCAAGTTCAGTAAAGACTATTTTGCCGTTACGCTGGATAAGCTGGAGGACGATGTTACGATCAGAGAAGCTGTAAGGAAGCTCGGTGGTATATACAGACGAGTCGAATTGGAAAAAAAAGGAATTGTTACGGATGATAACAGGTCAATAGCTTCTAAATTGACTTTGGTTTTGGCGGCTTTAAACAAATGTGCGGCGAAAACAGATTTGAATATAAACACTATTACTATTACATCCAGAGACATTAATATTGTCGGTGATACGTCCGGTCGTTCGAATACGATGGCTTTATTTGAAGAGATCAGAAACAGCGGTTTGGAGATTCCCCAGCCCAATTATGAATTAAGGGGTAATCGTGACAACTTTAGCATAAGTTTAACGGTTGCAAAAAAAGATAATTAAACAGGTAATACATGAAAAATATTTATAAGAATCCGATTTTATATTACATAGTGGTTCCTGTTATCATTGGCTTATGGCCTATATTAATTTGTACTATTTATTTGCCGGAAGCCGAGCAAGGTAAGCTGGCTGATATCAAACAGTACAATGACGCAAACGATATAATGTTGCAGATTATTGCTCTTGATCCGGGCCGCCTGGATTTTACGGATGTGAATGATGTCGGAGTCGAGTTTACCTATGATCGTGCGGTTGAAATGGTTACTGCATTGTGTGGGATACCTCCGAGTAAATACGAGCTTAATTCCAGTGCGATAATAGATAGTCGAGGGCAGAAAAGCCAGAACGCCAATGTGGATTTAAAACAGATTGACATACTCAGATTTGCCAGATTTTTATCGACGATTCAGTTTCGCTGGCCGGATCTGCAGTGTGAACGGCTCAAGCTGACAAAAAACGAAGGGCTGCCCGATATGTGGAAGGCCGATATCGAATTCAAGTATTATTATTGAAATAACCAACCTTCCCTCTTATGTAAAAAACGCCGGTCCGATTATCGGCTCTTCTTCGAGTCCGAATGGGTTGATTCTTCGTGACAGCCGCATTTTGGGACCTTTCCGAATGTCCGGAAAAAGCTGCACGGATGCTGATTCAAAGGCATTTTTTGGCGTTGCATACAGACCACTTCTTTGAACCGCAGTTTTACATCCGAAAAATCTCTATTTTTTAACAAACTGTGAATCGGCGGCTGTTTTTTAACGATAAAGATATTGGTCTGCATTTAGCAGAAGGGTGTTTTTATTGACTTGTTGTGGAGATGTCTGAATGCGAATTCGGTATGTAGTTTCGACGATGGTGTTCTGGGGGAATGAGCATTCTCTCTCTTTTGAACAGGAGTGTCAGTTTTTAAGCTCGCAGGGATTCGGGATTGAATTGTGGCCTAATATCAAAGGTCACAGTGAATGTCGTTACGAGAGGCGTAACTGGCACCGACTGGCGGCTGCGACACAGGATATGCTGGTTGTAATACGTTCTCGCGATGATAATCCCACATTGGAACAGTGGAACGAGCAGATTGAGTGTGCAAAGCTCTTAAATGCGAGCATTGTCACTGATTTGAAGAGCATCGGTATTCCCGAAAATATGGAACTTAACGGTTTTGGTTTCGCCACGGATGTTGCGAGACTGGCTGAGAAGAATGATGTCAAGTTGAGTCTTGAAACAGGCAAGCTGCCCGTACTCAAAAAAGCCGCGGAAAAATTACAGTCCGTCTGGTATTGTCTTGATACCGGCTATGCCAATTTGGATAGTGAATATTCCTTCAAGCAGTACGTGGAAGAACTGGCACCGAGAGTGGCACTTCTTCATTTAACTGATAATTACGGCCAAACGGACGACCATGAACCGCCCGGCTTGCAGGGCGGCACACCCAGAGAGAACTGGGATTACTTATTAAACGTCTTGAACAGGTACGATAATGATATTATCGGCTCGTTTGAAATGTGTCCCTGTATGCCGCATGTTATGATACGTCAGGCCAGCGAGTTTATGTTTGATGTATTGCAATGGCCCGATCGGCCTGTAAAAAGTTAAGCACATAAACCGTAATTGTTATTTGAATCGGCCTGATATGAGGATTTTGTGAAGTTGGTCGGACAAAATCAGGAAAGACATTAATAATTTTATCGTATTTGTATATGCTTAAAGGTGAAATATATAAGATAACCAATCTATTCTGTGGGAGACAAGGACTATGAGAAACGTAGTAAGTATATTGGTAGTGACATTGATTCTTGTTGGCGGGTGCTCTTCGCAAGACAGTTCATTCATGACCGGTTATAACTTTAGCGGTGTCGACAGGGTTGCGATAGTGGCCATAGAAGGAGCTGTTACGAGTGAGGCGGCAAAAGATCAAATCGCGGATTTCTATATGATGGAACTGTTGAAGAAAGGCTACGCCCCTGTTGAAAGGGCACAGGTTAAGGGTTTGCTTCAGGAGCAGGCGTTTGAATCCGAGGGTTTAACTGCTTCAGAGAGGGCTGTTGAATCAGGTTTGATTTTGGAGGTGCCCGCAGTTTTTACCATCAGCATCCCTCATTTTGGTGAGAATATCATGATGACCGCAAAGTTGATAAATGTCAAAGACGGCAGTATTCTTTGGATGGGCAGCGGTTCGGGGAAAGGTGGAAAAAGCTTCATGTCTATATTTAGATTTGGCGGTGGTGGAGACGATTCCGGATTAGGCAGTGAGAGCGATGCACTTCTGGCTATCACGGAAGGATTAGAAGGTGTTCCCGGTAAGGCTTTATCCCCCTATGAAGCCCGAAAGACTAATAGTATAATCAGAAAAATCTGCAAAACCCTTCCGCCTAAGCAAGAGAATAAATGGTAGAGCAAAGATAGATATATCTGGAAGAAAAAAACGGGATAATTATCATAAAGGGCGGAAATGCAGGAAGTTTTTGCCCTTTTTTCATTGGTGCATTATAAAGTATGTTCTAAAAGCCACTGGTTGAAAACAGGTCAATATCCTGAAGCCGATAAAAAGGCTTCAATATTTTCAGTCGGGACATCGGGCGGCATTCCTCCGCCGCATGACAGAATAATCCGTCTTGTATCTTCTACCGAGTTGAGAAGTGCTTTGATGCTCTTATGAACATCTTCGGGTGTGCCCGCCGCGAGTACATCCCGTGTCGGGATGTTTCCAAGCAATGTGACGGAGTTATTGGTAAGCTCTTTCATTTGGGTAAGATTATGCTGGGAGCTGAAATTGAAGAGATTTATGCCGATTTGAGACAGATAAGGGGCACACACCAGGCCCGGAGCGTCATTGTGAAAAAAATTCACAGAGGTGTCTGCCGATTCATAGATACGTGTAAGATACGGCAGAGCTGTTTCTTTGAAATCATCTTCTCCCAAAAAGCCCACTATGTCATCGAGGATTAAGACACCGTCGATGGACTTGAATGTTTCAATTTGAAGACCGAGCCAGTCTATGATGAAATCTGTCACGATCCCGAGCAGTTTGTGTGTTTCGTCCGGGTTGGTACGTATGGCCATCAGGAATTCGGTGCTGCCTGCCAAAAATGAAGCAACGTTCAAAGGCCCGCGCGAGACCGCGAACTTGATACTGTGACCTTCCCGTTCGATCCGGTCCTGGTAATGCCTGAGACGATTGAGGACAAAGGGCAGCAGGCCGTCATTCTTTGGATTCGGCTTGGCCAGTGAATTGACTGCCTGAATATCGGATAAAATTTTATCGGCGTAAGGCATCTCGTTGAGTTGCCATGAACATTTGGCGCCGAACGCGGACGGCTCGGTGCACATCCCGAATTCGGACCAGAAGCCCGGCAGGAACATAACGTCGGGAAATTGCCTCACGGCCATGAGATTGGTTTCGAACCACAACTGCTCGCTGGAGTAATAATCGAGCGCCGAGATTCCGGCCCAGCCGGGGAGCCACGGACTGTCGATTATAAAACCGACCGGCAGCGGCTCGACCGTCTCACCGTTAATTACATCCAGTAATTTTTTCCATTGTTCGTGCGTCATGCTGTCTGGGGCTTTTTACGGAAGATATGAACAATAATGCACAGAACGATAAAGCCGACAAGCAGTAAAATTCCGAGCCACTGCAGCTTCGACCAGAGGCTCCAAACACTGCCGAACGCCGCGGCTCCGGAAGCCAGTGCCATAAGGACGTTCCAGAGGATGCGTTTGCC
>CAZKYP010000021.1:0-13949 GCA_964556885.1 uncultured Pirellulales bacterium
TTTTTCGATAAGTAATTAGCCGCAGCGCCGGGCCAGGGCCACAGGCCGCGGATCTTCCTTTCCAAAACTTCGGCCGGCTCGTTGAAGTCTATGCAGCCTTCGGTTTTTTTTAGCTTGTGCGCACAGGTTGCTTTTTTATGGTCCTGCTCGGTATAAACGGCGGTACCGTTTTCGATTTGTTTAATCGTCTCGACTAATAGCGGAGCCGACAATTTTGCTAATCTATCGTGCAACTGCCCTGCCGTCTCATCATATCCAATCTCGGTACGTGACTCTGCAAGGACCTGGCCGGCATCCATTCTCTGCGACAGTGTGATTATAGATACACCGGTTTCGGTCTCGCCGTTGATTATCGCGCGGTTTATCGGTGCGGCCCCGCGATATTTCGGAAGCAGCGAGGAATGGACATTGATGGCGCCCTTCGGCGGCAGGTTTGTCAGCTCGACGCCGACCTTCTGGCCGAACGCAATGACGACAAGCAAGTCCGGTTTATAAGCCGCTATTTGCTCGATAGCTTCAGGAGTGTTTACATCGTCCGTCTCAAGGAAGGGAATCGAATGGGCCTTTGCCCAGCGGGCCACCGGCGTCGGGGTAGGCTGTCTGCCCCTGCCGGCGGGATTCGCAGGTTGTGTCATTATAAACTCAAGCCTATTGTCCGAGGCCGCCAGAGCATTCAGGCAATCAATACCAAATTCGCCGCTGCCGAGATATACAATTCTCAAACCCAATATACAAATCCTGACCCTTACCTAACGTGTGTGCAAAAAAACATTCCCTATGGGACAGGTTGCACACCCTGTGTCTTAGTGCAAATATCAAATATTTTAATTCAATATTTCTATTATTTCTGCTTTTGTGCAAGTTTTTTGAGCTGCCTTCGGTGGATAATTTTAGCCGCCTGGCCCATGCGATTTACGATTGTCATTCCCTCGATATGGTCATACTCGTGCTGCATCGCCCTTGCATAAAGTCCCTCGCCCTCGTCAGTAAACTCATTGCCGTCAAGGTCGGTGGCTGTGACTTTGCAATACTTGTGTCTGCGAACTGCCGTATAGATGCCCGGCACCGACAGGCAGCCTTCATCGGTTGCGACAAGCTCCCCGCTCGGAGTGATAGTAGGATTTATATAGACCCTGAGTTTCTCTCTGCTGCCGTCCAGCGAGATGATAAACAGCCGCAGTGACACTCCCGCCTGTGGAGCCGCAAGACCGACACCCTTGTTCTTTACCATGATATCATACATCTTGTCGACAAGCCGGCGGACATTGTCATCGATTTTCTCTACCGGCTCGGCACGCTTACCCAAAACACCTTCCGGATAATGCGTAATATGACATTTATCAATATCTATCTCTGCCATGTTTTATGTCCGTTGGTTTGAAATATTTTTCTAATTTCAGCAATTTACGATTTCCTCTGATATAAACTGCCGTTGCTTGCTTTTATCTGTCGTCGAATTCGTCGCCGGAGAAAGTGTTGCCGAGATAAGATTTCCTGACGGTTTCGTTACGAATTATCTGGGCCGGCGGGCCGGCTCCGATTACCTTGCCGTGGTCTATAATATAGGCCTTGTCCACGACTTCAAGCGTCCTCTCGACATTATGGTCGGTCACGAGGATGCTGACACCGGAGGCCACGAGCCGGCGTATCTCCTGCTGCAAATCCTCAACGGCTATCGGGTCGACGCCGCTGAACGGCTCATCCAGCAGGACCAGCGACGGTTTAGTCACCATGGCACGGGCGATTTCGAGTTTTCTTCGCTCGCCTCCGGAGAGGAACCTGCCCTGGCTGTGGGCAACCTCGCTCAATCCAAAATGCTCGATTAGCATATCGGCCCTTCTGTCACGTTCGGCCTTGGTGATAGCCATGGTTTCCAGAATCGCACGCAGATTATCTCTGACGCTGAGACGCTGGAAGATGCTCGGCTCCTGTGAGAGGTACCCAACGCCCAGCCGGGCACGTTTGTACATCGGAAACCGCGTAATATCCTGGCCTTCGAATATCACTTCGCCGCTATTAGGCGTGACCATACCCATAATCATTCTGAAAGTGGTGGTTTTACCGGCCCCGTTGCGGCCTAAAAGCCCCACGATGCTCCGCTGCTCGATGGTTATGGACACACCATTTACGACAACCCTGCCGGAATACTTCTTCACCAGATCAAACGTTTCAAGCAGAACCATACCTATCGTATCTCTATACTATCAAAACTGCATATCTTGTTTGGTCAGAGAGCATTATAACAACATCGACGACCAAAGCAAACAAATTAAACCTAACACCGAGGAAATGCGGCCGCGAAGGAAAAGGTAATAAATATTCTGGTAATTTTGTAATTTTTCTGCTATTAAGTAGTATTACTTAAATGAAAGGTTTGTTTTTTACTTAAAGGTTTTGTATGTTTGCGATTCTGAGCGATATCCACTCGAATATCGAGGCCCTGACGACGGTTCTGGCCGATATCGAGCAGCGCGGTATAAAAACGATTTATTGCCTCGGTGATGTGGTCGGCTACGGGCCGAATCCGAGAGAATGCCTCGATCTGATTATCGAAAAGACCAAGTGGTGCGTACTGGGCAACCATGATTATGCGGTTTTCTACGAGCCGACAAATTTCAACTACGGCGCCGAACAGGCAAGCTTCTGGAGCAGGGAAGTGCTCGAATTGGAAGAGAATAAAGAGCCTCGCGACAGACGCTGGAGTTTTTTGGGCACACTGCCGATGAGACGTACCCTTAAGAGCAAGTTCGGAGGCGAAACCGCGACAATAGATTTTGTCCATGCCTCGCCGAGAAGGCCGATCAATGAATACATCTTCCCGGACGATGTGTATACCAATCCGTTAAAGGTTCGGATGCTGTTCGAGCGGGTACAGCACGTATGCTTCGTGGGCCATACACACATGCCCGGTGTTTTTCTCGACGAGCCGGACTTTTATCTGCCGACTGAGCTGAATGACGTCTACCCTATCGTCGAGGACGAAAAAGCGATTATCAATATAGGCTCCGTAGGCCAGCCCAGGGACAAGGACAACCGGTCGAGCTACGTATATGTGAAAGAGAACAAGGTGCATTTTGTCAGACTTGCATACGATTACGAGATTACGATGAAAAAGATATATTCAATCGACCAGTTAGACAATTTCCATGCGGACCGCCTTCGGAACGGCAGATAAAAGATTTCTTACATTGTTTGCTTATTATCAGGAATGGTTAATTAAAGAGATCGAAACGAAATGCAGAAAAAGAACAACTCAATACGGATATTGACCGTTATAGTAGCTGGCTTTGTAGTATTTTGCGGTTGGCTTGTCATCGAATCAGGAATCTTTGAAAATTCCACACCAGCCCGGCAAGGCCCAATCCTTCTGCAAAGCACAACCCCGACGAATGAAACCATAACCGAGGAACCTGAAAACACCGCCGTCCCCGCACCCGAACCGCAACGCATGGAGGCCGCCGGCTCTCGACAATTAGGAGCAATCGGAGGTTTCGAAAAGACAGTCACAATCGGCTCCACAGATCCCAACAGCGGCTATGAGTTTCAACTGGAACTTACTACGAAGGGTGCAGCCATACGGACAGCCACATTAAGCAAATACGACAATCGCGACTATAAAGATCCACAGCCGCTGGTGCTGCTCTCGCCGGTGCCAAGAGCAAGAGGCGGCGATGCCATGACACTGGCCAACAGGAATTTCATATTCGTCCCGGACAAACTGCAACTGCCGCTGGACAGGCTTCAATGGAACTGTTTCGAGCCGCAAACCGCAGGCGACGGCTCACAGACCGCACGCTTCGAAGCGATTATCAAAGACGAAAACACGAATGAGTCGATTGTGAAAATTGTCAAAACCTATAAAATCAGCCGCGAGAGTTTCCTCCTGGACTGCAATATAACAGTCGAAAATCTTTCGACCTCGGAGCAGAAATACAGTTTCAACCTGGCTGGGCCTGTAGGTATGGGCAGGGAAGGTTTACGGTCGGATATGAGGAAGGTCATCGGGGCTTTTGTAACGTCAAAAGGCCAGATAATCTCGGCTGAAAATCCCATCCTGACTTCGTTCGGCAACAGCATAAGAAGGAAAATCGGCCTTAGTTATAAATTGGGTCTCAAAGACGCCACACGCGAAAACAGTAAAGAAAATTTAACTATAGGAAGCACTCTTCCCGATTCATACCGTAGCGCCGATTTCCTGTGGGCGGCGATAACGAACAAATACTTTACTGCTATACTAAGGCCCGTACCGGATGCCGGAACAACCTGTGACTGGGTGGCGGGAAAAACCGGCCAATTCTACAATCCGGATGGTGACAGAAACGGCAACAGCGGCGACGAGAATATCGGGATCGATTTTGAAATTGCAACAGCTACACTGGAACCTGCAGACCCAAACCAGGCCGATGACACAAAAGAATACACTCTCCAACTCTACATAGGACCAAAAGACAGAGACCTTTTTTATAATAATCCGTTATACAAAACCCTCGGTTTTGCTAACACGATAACCTTCATGCCGTGCTGCTGCTGTCCGACGTCAGTGATACGCCCGCTGGCCTTCGGGATATTAGGACTGATGAAATGGATGTACGGCTTCATCGGCAACTACGGCGTGGTCATTATCATACTGGTATTCCTGATGCGCCTTGTCCTGCATCCGATTACCAAAAGGAGCCAGGTCTCGATGAGCAAGATGAGCAAGCTCGCCCCGAGAGCCGAGGAAATAAAGAAGCAATATGCCAATAACAAGGCCGAAATGAACAAGCGTATGATGGAGCTTTACAAAGAACAGGGCGCTTCGCCGATGATGGGATTTCTGCCTATGATGCTGCAAATGCCCATCTGGATCGCCTTGTGGAGCGCGGTCTATACCAGTATCGATTTGCGCGGTGCCCCGTTCCTGCCGTTCTGGATTACCGACCTTTCGGCCCCGGACGCACTGTTCCGGTTCAGTTCGGTGACACTGCCGCTGTTCGGTAAGCTGGATTCATTCAACCTGCTGCCGATTTTAATGGGCGTGGCGTTTTACCTCCAGCAAAAACTAATGCCGAGCCAGGTTGAAACGTCCTCGAACTCACAAATGGCCCAGCAGCAGAAGATGATGAAGATTATGCTGCCGCTTATGTTCCCGCTGATGCTTTACAAGGGACCATCGGGTGTGAATTTATACATCATGTCAAGTACGTTCGCAGGCGTAATCGAACAATACGTGATACGCAAACATATTCAGGAAAAAGAACAGGACGAATCGAAGGGCCTGGTTGCGGCCACGAAAAAGACCGGCGGGAAAATCAAAAAGAAAAAACCGAAACCTTTCTTCAAAACATAAAAGTGGCTAAAGTGAGCTAAAGTTTAAAGTTAAAGACTGTTCTAACTTTAGTCACTTTTAACTTTAGGCATTTTAGACACCTCTAATGTCAAATGTACAACGTCAACGACACGATTGTTGCAGTTGCCTCACCAACCTCTGATCAAAGGGTAATAATCCGCATATCCGGCCCGGCGACAACAAAAATCATATCGTACTTGATGCGTGATGTGTCCGCCGCAGGGCGTCCCTTAGGGAGTGCAATACGCAATACAACTCAAGCGGCTAATCTGATAATTGACGATGAACTCCAAGTCGAATCTCAAATTTACCTGTTCTTTTGCCCGCATTCTTACACCGGTGACGACATCGCCGAAATTCACCTACATACAAATCCTGCCGTCACTGCGGCCATAATCGACAAACTGCTTTCAATGGGACTTCGGGCCGCGGAACCAGGCGAATTCACGGCAAGGGCGTTTCTGAACGGCAAGATAGACCTGGCTCAGGCCGAGGCCGTCAATGAAATCATTGTAAGCTCCAATACACTTCAGTTGGCCGCCGCTGAAAAACTGTTGACAGGAAGATTGTCACAAACAACCGCCCGGATACGTGCGGCGATTATGGAAGTCCTGAGCCTTATAGAAGCCGGTCTCGATTTTAATGAGGAAGATATCGAATTTATAAGGCGGCCGAAGGCAATCGAACGACTTGTCGACATAAAGAAACAGCTTGAAGAGCTGCTGGCCGGCAGCATAAATTATGAATCCATAGTTGACCTGCCGTCCGCAGGTATCGCCGGGGCGCCCAACGCCGGTAAAAGCAGCCTGCTCAACAGACTGACCGGAACCGAACGGAGCATAGTCTCAAACCAATATAAAACAACAAGAGATGTCCTGACCAGCTTGTTGAATCTGGAACATTGCAGGTGCGTATTATTCGACTGCGCGGGTCTTTTAACAGAACCCGATCCCGATTTATCGGGACTCGATGAATTGTCGCAACAGGCGGCAATCGAAGCCTTGCGAAACAGTAATTTGGTTTTGTTCTGCGTCGATTTATCAAAAGAAGATTGGACGGAAGACATCTCAATTCACAAACTCATCCCGATGAACATCGGGACTAAAATCTCAATCCCGGTCGCAACAAAATGTGACTTACTTACGGAAAAAGACTTGGAATGCCGCCTTGAAGAATTGAACGAGTTGTTCGGTGTCGAATTTATTTCTACTTCATCTAAAACCGGCGACGGAATAGATTCATTACTGAAAACCATAGACATGAAACTGATCGGTCCCGATGTACATCGGGATCCCGATGTCATCGGGAGAACAATCCTAACCGCACGCCACAAAAAAGCCGTCACCGAGGCAATTGAAAACGTATCCGAATCTATGGAAGAATTAACCATCGGAAATGACGAGGTCACTGCAATGATGCTGCGTGCGGCTTATCAGGCCCTCTCTGCCATCCCGATGTACATCGGGACCGGCGGACATATCGACGAACAGATATTGGAATTGATATTCAACCGGTTCTGCATAGGAAAATAACATCCACCTTTATCATTCCGTCGTGAGTCGCTTTCGTTCGCCGAGCAGGACGATGTCCCTGAGGGACTCTTTACTTTTGGCATTTGCCCACTTGGTCTCGAATCGGGGGTGGTGGACTATCTGAGCGACGGCCGCAAGAGCATGAAGATGGAAGTTGCGCTCGTCTTTCGTACCGGCGATCACAAAAACAGCTCGGATATTCGTGTGCTCATCGGAAAAACGTATCCCATCGCGGCAACGAGCGATGAGAATATCAAATCTATGCTCTCCGTCGATGACTATATGCGGGATGGCAAGATGCGGGCTGAGCACGGTGCTGCTTTGTTTTTCTCTTTCGACAAGACGCTTGTAAAGCTCATCCGATCCCGATTTATCGGGACGCGGCGACATCGTATCGGCGATTAGTCTGAAAAAATCTTCGAGCTTCATTGATTTTTCGATATCAAGAACAGCCGCCTTTTCGATAATGTCATCGAATCTGTCCTTTACTATAGAATCTCTTTCCCTGATAATTTCCTTCAGCTCCGTCTCAAGAGAATAGCTCGTAAGCTCTTTGGCGGTGATTCTCTCAATCAGGTGAAGGAGTGCATACTCTCTTGTGGTCCTTATCCGACCGTAGAACCAGTAAACAAACAATCCTCCCAAAATCAGGATGAAGGTTATAAACAAAGCCTCTTTACCCATCTCGAATATTAAAAATCCGAAGCCGAGCAGGCCGGCAATCTGCAGCCACGGATACAGCGGGGCGCGAAATTTCGGCTGGTAATTCTGCAGCCTGCTCTCCCGGAGAATAATTACCGACACGCACGCAAGAATATTGGTCAGAATAAGTACAACAGAAGCGGCTTCAATAAGAATTTCCAGCCTCAGTAAAAGAGCAACTACTATAACGACTCCCGTCACTAAAAGCGCGTTATGCGGGGTTCCGAACCTTTTATTTATTTTACCGAAAAATCCGGGCAGCAGGCCGTCCCGGCTCAGCGGCACGAGCGACCTGGCCGCGGTCATAATGCCCGCATTTGCAGTCGACAGAAATGCGAAGATCGCGGCAATACCCAATGCAATTTTACCGGTCCTGCCCATGAAAACTTGCGCCCCGTCGGATATGGGAGTCAGTGACTTGCTCAACGCCGCCGGCTCAAGAACACCCGCCGTCACCAGCACCATCAGACTGTAAAAGATATTTACAACAAGAAGTGAGACTATCATTCCCAGCGGTATATTGCGGTTTGGGTCTTTTATCTCTTCGGCGACACTGGCGATTTTCAGCAGGCCCGCATACGATACGTAAACAAAACCCGTTGTGAAAAATATCGACGCGATTCCGTTCGGAGCGAACGGGGCAAGATTCTCTACCCGGATATTCGGCATTCCGAATACGATATAAACGACCATGAGAATAAGCAGGCCTATAACAAGCCCGATCTGTGCTTTACTGGCATGTTTTATGCCTATAAAATTAATAACAAGAAAAACGATACAAAACAAAACAGACAACAAATGCAGATTGGCATCGACGATTAAAGCTGTAAAGATGGAAATGCCGACAAGTGCGAATGCACTTTTCATCGAAAGGGAAAACCAGCTTAGCAGCCCTGCGACCGTCCCGGCCGCGGGACCCAGACTGCGAATGACCGTAAAACAATCGCCGCCCGCTTTTGGCATTGCCGTCGTCATCTCAGCGATACTGAGCATCCCGGGTATCGCCAGAAGTCCCGCAAAAAGATAGCAGAAAATAACGGCAGGCCCCGCCTTTGCATAGGCAAGGCCCGGCAAAATGAACAGCCCGGAGCTAATCATAGCGCCGGAGGCGATGCAGAACACGCCGAGCAGATTCAGTTCCTGTCTTAGCTTCATTGCCGCTACTTTCGAACATCCCTGGTTCTTAAATCCGACTATACGAGCGATATGATAGTATGTTTGAGAATACCCAGCAAGCTTTTAACGATTTCCGGATTTGTGGATCGAAGCCAAATACTTAAAATGGCCTGACTTTTACGGCAATATCTTTTGTGAAATTGGGAAAGGAAAGCACCAGTCTGCCTGCTTCGGAAGATGCGTTATCGGTCCGGATAATACCACCCGGTCCGCGTGTTTCATAAAACTCTATCGTATAAAGACCGTCGTCCAAACCACTAAGGACAACACTTATGCCGGAAAAAACCCCGTATGCGGTCCTTCCGTAGCGGCTGTCAACGTCGTGAACCCAAAGGTAGGCATGGCGAGATCCTGAAAGTCCTATGAATTCGAGGCAGCCTTTGGCGGTATTTGTGAATTCATAACCGCTGATTTGGAACCAGTCCTGGCCAGTGTTCCTGATTTGCACAGCGTGCCGGCCGGCCGGAAGCGGAACCTCGATTGTAAAACTTGCCGAACCATTCGGATATGATGAAGAAAATACCTGATGCGAATCTACCAGTACACTCAGACTGTTATTGCCCCAGCCGGAGACCTCCTGCACGTGTATTTTGAGTACATCGCCGTCGATTAAATCGATATTAAAAATCGGGTCAGACCGGTAGGAGTTCTTGGACGAGCCGTGCAGCCATGCAGAAAGATTCTCAGCCCCCGCTACGGTTCCGTCGGCTTCGACGTTAAACTCAGTCTGCGTCGATACGGCCCAGAAATCCGATAAACCGGGGCTGACCAAAACCCACTTCGGCAATCCTGTTGTATCCAGAACCGCTTTAGATAGGTTGTAAGCCGCAGGGTCTTCTCCCTGGGCGTAATACGAAAGGGCGCTGAACTGGTCGTAGAGGTCGAGTTTTTCGATATAGCTGTCCCACCACCACAGGTGCCCGCCGGACCTCAGGTGAAAAGCACTCCAGATGCCGTTATGAAGCGGCAGGGCTTCCATCATTTGTGTTTTGTACGGCTCGGTAAGGTCATCGTAATCGCTCTCCGGCACATCGATATTGCCGGTCCTGCCCACACCGAATTCACCCATAATAATCGGCTTTCCGTAATCGGCCAGCCGGGACGCTGCGTTCTTGAAAAATCCTATCGTCTCATGACCGTAATGATGGACCTGTATCAGGTCAATGTTATTCAGATTCCACAGGTTCTCGAAGCCGGATGAATCGCTGCTGGTCGTGATAATGTGGTCAAACGGATCTATCGAAGCGAGGTAGTCGGCCATTTCTTCGTGCCATGTCACAACACTCGACCGGTAATTTTGCCAGCCGTCCGTATATTGGACCTCATTCCAAAGCTCCCAGGCAAGGATAGCGCTTGAGTAACCCCAGCGGGCAACGATATAGCGATATTTATATTTGGTGAGTCTGATCGCTTCGCTGTCGGTGAAGAAATCATCGGGCTTTTCAAGGAAACCGCCATCAGCAGCGGCATTAGCGATGTTGTAGGGATTTTCGCTCCAGTTGGAATTGGTAGTCGTGCTGAACTGGCCGTGATGCTGCAGGACCAACTGAATCGAGATACCATTTTCTTCGGCAAGCTCAATCATCTTATCGAGCTTGCAGCCCATCTCCAGGCTGAGCCGCCCCACTCCGTCGAAATAGCCGCTGTTATGTTTACTGCTCCATTCCAAAAGCTGGCCCTGATAGAAATGAGTCATCCAGATTCGCGTCCAGTTTTCTCCCGCCGCGCCCATAGAGTTGAAGTAATTCTCCCAGTCACCGAATCCACCGGGCAGCCAGCAGACGTTGTGGCCGATAGGCAAATACGGCCGGCCATCGGCATAGCGCAGGTAAAACGAATCGCGGGGATCCGTCCTGATAAAACCTTTTTCGGCACTTTCGTTACAGGTGAAACTTACCTGCGGGTCAATCGTAGTCCGGCCGCTTGCATCGATAATCGAAATCCGGCTGACTTTATGCTCGCCCGCTTGTGAAGGGGCGAAACGTGCCTTCCAGCAGGGATTTCGACCGTTGACATAGCGGCCGCCTATATAATCGTAATCTCTATAAAAAAAGGCTGGTATCGTCACCGTGCTGCCATCCGGTCCCATGAAGGTAACCATGATATCGATGACATTCGGATCGAAGGGATTGTCATAGCTTTTCGAGAGGGTGAAGGTCAGTTCGAACTTTTGATATTGACCGACAGTTCCGGAATTTTGTGAAATTGATGTTAGCTCAACTTGCGCCGGAGCAACTGCCGGAAGAAGACATACAGTAAAGATTGTAAAATAAAGCAGATTTTTTAACAAAACTCACAACCTCCCACCAGTCAATCAGGCATTTTGGTTTTTGTCATCCGGGTCCTGAAAAACTCAGAACCCGGATGGCAATCAGGTACTTTTTAATTGTCTTTTGCCTCGAACTCGGCGTCTATTACGTCGTCGTCGCCTTTTCTTTTAACCTCGCCTTCGGGCGGAGGGGTATGACTGCCGCCGGCGCCGGCATTAGCCGTCTGGGCCGAAGCGGCTTGTTTCTTGGCCGCTTCCTCATAAAGAGTTTTGCCCAGTTCCTGGCTTGTCGTACCGAGGTTTTCGATGGCCTTCTTGATAGCATCGGCGCTATCGCCTTTTATTGCTTCCTTGAGATTGTTGACTGCACTTTCAATCTTGCCCCGCGTTTCGCTCGGTACTTTCTCGCCGTGCTCCTTGAGAGTCTTCTCTGTAGTGTAAATCAACTGGTCGGCCTGGTTCTTCAGGTCAACGACCTCTCTTTTATTCTTGTCTTCGGCCGCATGGCTCTCAGCTTCCTTGGTCATCTTCTCGACTTCCTGCTCGCTGAGTCCCGAGCTGGACTTTATCTCAATCGACTGCTGCTTGCCGGTGCCGAGGTCCTTTGCCGAAACGTTCAAAATACCATTGGCATCGATATCAAAGGCAACCTCGATCTGCGGCATGCCGCGCGGAGCCGGTGGTAAATCGGTAAGCTGGAACCTGCCGAGCGTACGGTTGTCCCTGGCAAATTCTCTCTCTCCCTGCAAGACGTGTATATCAACGCTCGTCTGACTATCCGCGGCGGTCGAAAATATCTCTTTCTTGCTGGTGGGAATCGTAGTGTTGCGATCGATCAGCTTTGTCATAACACCGCCAAGCGTCTCGACACCCAGCGAAAGCGGCGTTACGTCCAGAAGCAGGATGTCTTTCACGCCGGCATCACCGGCCAGCACCGCGCCCTGAATGGCCGCACCTAAAGCAACAACTTCATCCGGATTGAGGCTTTTGTTAGGCTCCTTATTGAAAATGTCCTTGACTATCTGCTGGACCCTTGGAATTCTTGTCGAGCCGCCGACAAGCAAGGCCTCTGCAATATCCTTGGGTTTTACTTTTGCATCCTCCATAGCCTTGTAGCATGGATTTTTCAGCCGTTCGAAAATAGGCTCAACGAGTGACTCGAACTTGCTGCGGCTGATGGTAATCTGTAAATGTTTCGGGCCGGAGGCGTCCGCGGTTATAAACGGCAAATTGACTGTGCTTTCAACCTGCGTGCTCAGCTCGCATTTGGTTTTCTCAGCGGCTTCCTTGAGACGCTGATGGGCCATCGGGTCGCCACGCAGGTCGATGCCTTCGGTTTTCTTGAATTCATCGGCCAGGTAATTTATCAGAACCGCATCGAGGTCGTCGCCGCCAAGATGTGTATCGCCGTTGGTGCTGAGCACCTCGAATACGTTGTCACCTATATCGAGTATTGAAATATCGAACGTGCCGCCTCCGAAGTCAAAGATGGCGACTTTTTCGTTCTTTTTCTTTTCAAGTCCGTATGCAAGGGCCGCTGCGGTCGGTTCATTTATAATCCGGTCGACCTCAAGCCCGGCGATTTTGCCGGCATCCTTGGTTGCCTGCCGCTGCGCATCGTTAAAGTAGGCCGGTACGGTAATAACGGCGTTCGTGACCTTCTCGCCCAGATAATCCTCCGCAGTCTTTTTAAGGTCCTGCAGTATCATTGCGGAAACCTCCGGCGGCGTATATTCCTTGCCGCGGACGTCTACCTTGACCAGCTCGTCCGAAGCACCGGTGATTTTATATGGGACAATCTTTTCTTCCGAAGAGACCTCTTTGTGGCGTCGGCCCATGAATCGCTTTATCGAAAATACTGTATTTTCCGGATTGGTCACCTGCTGGTGGCGGGCGATTTGGCCGACGAGCCTTTCGCCCTTGTCCGTAAAACCGACCACCGAAGGAGTCAGCCGGGAGCCCGAGGAATTTACCAAAACCTTCGGGGCCGAGCCTTCCATAACGGCCACTACCGAATTTGTCGTTCCCAAGTCTATTCCTATGATTTTAGCCATAATTCGTTTCCTTTCTCCTCCCCCGTTTTACTTCATAAAAATGAAGCGGAGGGAGATCGCTATTATTTCATCATCAGAAACTAAAATATGCAAAAGACGTGCCAAATGCAAGCTACTATGGCCTAATCCCACCTAAACTACTTAATAATAAGAAGTTAAATTTTTCCCGCATCAAATTCGTAAGCATCCGGATGTCCAATATCGTGCCATTTTGGCAGATTGCCCCGGCAAAGCTTATATTTCGTTCGACAGAAGCATCACTTGCCTCTTTGGCTATTTTCGTCGCTTCTTTTCCAGATCGACGTTGCTCAGGTCGATAAAATCCGACTCAAACCACAATCCATCGATAAGCTTTTTATTTCCATAGTAAAATCCATCATAAGGTTCGTTAAAATCCTCGGCGTAAGCTCTGACTCCGTAGTGGCTCATGCCGCCGAACAGTTCGATGATTACATAACCTTCATCCTGGAACCACAAATACGTAGGTTTAAGCTGCAGGATTATTTCAGGAAAATTGTCAACTTCCGGTTTTCTATCAATTTTAATGTCGTACTTTCCACCATAGCCCTCATCCATAAGTTTTCTGCACGCGGCAAGTAAAGCATGATGGTCTGTTTTGTAAATGAGATTATTAAAACGAGACCTGAATGTGAATACCTCAAGAAAGCCGGCACCTATCAATATCATGATGCAGTAATATAAACCGGCCGCAACCAGGGCAGATATACCGATGCGTTTCAGAATCTTCTTGCGTTTACTCATAAAAGTACTCGCTTGCTTAAATTACCTATTTATTGGATTTATAAGCAACTTGAAATGACGACTGTTTTTTCCTGCGTAACTATTCCGAATAAATACCGCTCGCATCATTCTTATATAATATACGC
>CAZKYP010000021.1:14049-26014 GCA_964556885.1 uncultured Pirellulales bacterium
TCGGTTAATCGTCGCAATCGAAAGTCTGCTTTGAGCATCCTTACCCGCGCCGCAGAGATTGCGAAGCCTCTCTATCGCAGGAGTGGAAGCCCCCATGTATTCGTACATATTAATGCCAAGACGCAGGTGACTTAATAAAAACAGGGCCTCGTGCGAGCTTATCAGATGCGCATTTTGCAGCAGCGCCAGCGCGCGTGAAATCTTGTCGTCGAGGATGTCGGGTTTTTCTTCGAGCAGGTGCTTTCTTGCGGCGTTTTCGTATTCGATGATTTCAGGGATGATAACATTCTCGAATTTAGAGACTACACCCGACTCCGAAACCCCGAGCGTGGCCTGATTCGACAACTGATACAAATCGCTGGCCGCCTCCGTGCCCTCTCCGAAAAGCCCGCGGACCGCCAGGTTCATATCCTTGGCAGCGTTGAAGAACTTTTCTATCTGGCTTGTCATTTTCAGGGCCGGTAAATGCAGCATTACCGAAACCCTGATACCCGTGCCGAGATTCGTCGGGCAGGCCGTCAGGTAGCCGTAACGAGGACTGAAGGCATAGTTAATCTTCTGTTCTATCAAATCGTCGATGCGGTTTATCTGCTCGGCACATTGAGACAACTGGCAGCCGGCCATGAGGACCTGGATTCGCAAATGGTCCTCCTCGTTGATCATAGCGGTGAAGAATTCCTTCTGTGCCACTACAGCCCCCCTCGGGCCTTTGCCGAACGCGTGGTTGCGGCTGATAAGGTGACGCTCTACAAGGAAATTCCTGTTCAATGACGTAGCTTCGTCCACACTGATATAATAAACCTTATCGCCAAGGTCCAGCGACATCAATACATCTTTCAATTTCCCGAGTATCTCGCCCTTTTCCTTATCGGAGCAGCGACTGAGGAACTTGTGACCGGCGATATTCCTGGCCAGGCGAATTCGAGAAGATACAACGATATCGGCCATCGGCCCGGAGCCGTTGAACCACTCGTTAATATCCCTGCTCATATCTGCAAAGTCCATCTTTTATCCCACGTATTAAAACAACCTTGGACGAATTTCGGTTCTTATTTTTCGCTTTGTTTTATTTTATCTCTCAAGCTCGCGGCCAGCTCATAATCTTCGCTCTGGACCGCCGCTTCCAGCCGCTGACGCAGGCTCAGCAGCTCCATCTGCTTTCTTGTATTCTGCGGCGTCTTGGAAGGCACCTTGCCGCAGTGAGCCAGGTTGCCGTCATGCGCTTTTTCGATGAGCGGCTGAAGTGATTTCTCAAAAAACTCATAATCGTAAGGGCAGCCCAGCAATCCTTCCTTGCGGAACTGATCGAGAGTAAAGCCGCAGTTCGGGCACGCAAGCTTCTGCTCCGAAGGATCGGAAAGCTCCTCGTCCGAAGGCTGGACGGCCAGCAGGTTACTGAGCAACTCGTTTATCGGGATATGCGTCTTGACCGCTATATCCTGCTCGGCGGCGCATTGCTCACAAACGTGCATCTCAATACGAGCGCCGTCGGTTATCTCGGTAAGATGAATAGTCGCATCGTTCTTATGACAAATCTGACACTGCATAATTACTTTGAATCTCCGGTTTATACCTGCTTACAAGCCAGCCTCTCTTAAAAATTCACCCCTGGCAAAGCGAAGCTAATCACTACCTGTTATTATATCAGTTAGATTCAATTTTGCAACAGGTGCAAAACAACATATCCCTTTAAAATAATCGACCAAATTCCAAACCTGCTGTAAAAAGATTTGATTTGAAATTATTTTAATATTCTATAACTCCTGTGAAGAAAGTTCAACATACAAAAATTACTAAGGATATGGTCTAAAAAAAGCGGCGATTTCTATTCAGTTCCGCCGAATTTCGCCGAGCAGCCGGGCTCCTCAACAACTCTGATACTTTGAAGCGTTACCCCTTTAGGCAATTTCGCATGAAGTTTTTCATATACATATTTTGCTACGTTTTCGGCGGTCGGGTTGTTTTGCCTGAAATATTCTACCCTGTCCAGCGCCGTATTATTAAGCTCGGCTATCGCATTATCGAGTATTGCTCTGAGTTTATGAAAATCTATCACAACGCCCATATTATTCAGCCCGTCACTGCTGACATCGGCGGTAACCGACCAGTAGTGGTGATGCACTGGTTCTTTCGAGCCGTCCGGCATGGCCAACTGATGCGAGGCACGAAAGTGCGTTTCGACGCTAATCGTATACATAAATGTCCATTAAGTTAGAATCACTTTTTACAGCGTTGTTTTAGGCGCTTCTGTACATTTTTAGGAATCAAATTCGTTAAATCCCCGCCCAGCGAGGCGATCTCGCGTATCAGGGTCGAGCTTGTAAAACCATATTGCTCGCTGGTCATAATAAAGATTGTTTCGATACCTGCCACGGCCCTGTTGGTCATGGCAAGCTGAAACTCGTACTGGACGTCGGTGAGAGACCGCAGGCCGCGGAGAACAACGTCCGCTTTCCTACCGGTAGCATATTCAACCATCAGGCCGTCGAAACTTTCGACCGAAACACCCGGCATCTTCTCCTTGTCGATAAGCTCGGATATCATCTCCACTCGTTCTTCAGGACTGAAGAGCTGGTTTTTTACAGGGCTTCGCCCGACCGCGATGATCAGCTCGTCGAACAGCTTCATACCGCGATGTATAACGTCCAGATGCCCGTTCGTAATCGGGTCAAAAGACCCCGGAAATATCGCCCTGACATATTTTTTGTTCATCAAAGCACCTTATATAACTGGTAATTGGTAATTGGAAACTGAATATTGTAATAATTTATCACCAATTATCAATTACTATCTTTAAGCCACTTATCGAGCCATGCGAGGACGGTATCGTGCCAGAGGATTGAGTTGGCCGGCTTCAGGACCCAGTGGCTTTCGTCGGGAAAATAGAGCAGCTTGCTGGGGATGCCCAGCCGCTGTAGTGCGTTAAATGTGCCGAGCCCCTGAGTTTCGGCGACGCGGAAATCAAGCGCACCGTGGATGACAAGCATCGGGGTTTTCCAGTTTTTTATGAAGTTGACGGGATTTTGTTTTTCGTAACTATCGGGATTATCCCAGGGCGTTCCGAGATGGTCCCATTCCGGGAACCACAGTTCTTCAGTATCGAAATATGCAAAACGCTCATCGAGGCTGCCATCGTGATTGACCAGGCAGCGGAATCTATCGGGCCAGTTGCCTTCTATCCAGTTAATCATATACCCGCCGAACGAAGCGCCAAGCGCCCCTACCCTATCGCCGTCCATCCAGGAGTAACGCTCCAGCGCAGCGGCCAGTCCTTTCTGTAAATCCACAAGTGGTTTGCCGCCCCAGTCGCCCCGAATCGAATCGGCAAACGGCTGTCCGTAACCGGTCGAGCCGTGGAAATCGACCATCACTGCGGCATAGCCGGCGCCGGCGTATGCCTGCGGATTCCAGCGATAGTGGAACATATTTCCGAACGAGCCCTGCGGGCCGCCGTGAATCAGAAAAGCCACAGGGTATTTTTTACTTTCATCGAAATCAACCGGCCTGACCACATAGCAATAGACCACCTCATCGTTCCAGCCTCTGAATGTGAACTGCTCGTATTCGCCCATTCGTGCAGCAGCAATTTTGTCCTTGTTGATATTTGTGATTTGTTGCACGTCGCCGCCATCTGGTTTGACCGAATACAGCTCCTCCGGCGAACTCAGATTGTTCATAGCATAAATAATCCTGTCACCCGCTATCTGCGGCGAACTGATTGTTCCCTCTTCGACGATGGTTTTAACCTCACCAGTTTTCACATCGATAGCAAACAGTGATTCCTGGCCCAGGTTGGTCGCCGTCGCATAAATCGTCCGGCCGTCGGCGGAAAAACAGAACGAGGATGGGCTGCGGTCCCAGTCTTCGGTCAGAATTCGAAGTTCATCATCCAGCCATGACTTCAGAACGATCCTAAACCGGTCCGATTCATAACCGGGCCGGGTCATGGCAAGATAAGCCAAAGTTTTTCCATCCGGCGAGAAAACCGGCTGAGTATCCCATGCCTGATTTTGTTCGGTCAGACATTGTGGTTTCTCAGAACCGTCAACGGGTGACAGGTAAAGATCGAAGTCCGTAGACCACGGTTCCACCCTGCCGACATCACGAGTAGTAAAAACTATACCTCTGCTATCCGGAGTAAAAGTAATCTCCTCCGGCCCTCCGAACGGCTTGGAGGGCGTGTCGGCATCCATACCCCGCATTACATCAACCGCTTTGCCTCCTGTCGTGGGCATCACGAACAGATGTGAACGTCTGCCGTCCGCCCAGGTGTCCCAGTGCCGAACGAATATCTGCTCATAGATTCGTCCGGTTGCCTTGCGCTGTTCGATTTTATCAAGTCTTTGTTTCGTTTCTTTAGGTGAGTTCGAATCAGGGAACACTTCAATCGTAAACGCAATATACTGTCCGTCAGGACTAACTATAAGATTTCCGACACCGAGAGGTTCATCGGTAATTTGTTTCGCTTCTCCACCATCGATTCGAATATTCCAAACCTGAGAAGAACCCGAACGACTCGATAAAAAGTAGATAGATTTTCCGTCAGGCGCCCAGCGAGGATTAGAGTCCCCTTCCCGATGAGACGTCAGGCAGCGAAGCTCCGTACCACTCTTCTCGGTGGAGCGAGCCGCAGCCGGGTCGGTTCCAACCAGCCATAAGTCGGTTCGTCCCTTGTTCGCTTCAAGGTCGGTTTTCCGCAGCACAAAGACAATCCATCTGCCGTTAGGCGAGACCTGCGGATCCGAGATCCTATCCATCGCCAGCATATCATGGACCGAAAACGGATGACTCTCTTCAGACGGGGCTTGTATTTGCACCCGACTGGTCGTACAAGAAAACAATATCACGGATGAACATAAAATTAAAAAAAATCGCGTATAAAACATTTATAACTCCCTGATCTATTACAAAAAGTTAAAAGTATAAAGTGTCTAAACTTTGGAATTAACTTTAACCCAACTTTAGTTCACTTTAACTCACCTTTAGTAAGTGTCACTGGTATATCGAGCCAGAAAGTCGAACCTTCGGTGCGCCCGGGCGGAGGGCTTTCAAAGCCGACGCTTCCGGCAAGCATGGTGGCCAGCTCTTTACAGATGGCAAGGCCAAGTCCGCTGCCGGGCGATTCGCGGGTTATGGAGCCGTCGACCTGACGGAACTTTTCAAATATTTTATCCTGGTCGGCTTTTACGATGCCGCAACCCGTATCGGTCACCACAATTCGCACCATTCTTGCTTCAGGCCCCACGTCCGCAACTCCGGTTGACGGCAGTCCCATACCGCTTCTGGTACTGGGGAGCATTGCTTCAATTTCAATTCTGCCCCGCGCGGGTGTGAACTTCACCGCGTTACTAAGAAAATTGTATAGTATCTGTCTAACTTTTCCGACATCCGTTACAAGCACCGGCAAATCGGAATCGAAATTCGACTTTACTTTTATCTTCTTTTTCCTCGTAATCAGCGAGAACTGAGACAGAAGAGATTCAAGCAAATCGGCCACTGATGTTTGTTCTATATGAAGCTCCATTTTACCGGCCTGAGCTTTCGCCAGGTCCAGCAGGTCGTTAATCATACCAAGCAGGCTGTTCCCGCTTGCGATAATATTCTCAGCATACCTTTGAGCCTTGTCCTTTTTTAATATAGCTGCCTTGTCTTTCAACACCTGTGCGAAACCGAGAATCGCATTCAGCGGCGTTCGAAACTCGTGCGACATATTCGCCAGAAATTCGCTTTTTACCTTATTGGCCTTGAACAGCTCGATGTTTCTTTCGGACAGTTCGGAAATCTTGGCGTCGAGCTGTTTGTTCGCCTGCCGCAGCTTCTCCTGCGTCGCCTGGAGGGTGTCAAGCATGTGATTGAATGCCATGGAAAGTTTTTCATACTCGTCTTTCGTGGATATGGAGCTTCTGATTTCAAGATTTCCCTCGGCAACGTTATTTGCCAGCGCCCTTAACTGCCTGATCGGTCGAAGGATTAGACGCTGTGTTATCATATAGAAGGCAACGATGGCACCCGTGCCGCCGACCAGCCCGGCAACAATGATCCAAATCCTGTTCAAAAAAACCGTCCTTGCGAATTCGCTACCGAGGTCCTGTGACTTGATGTACACCGCTCCTATAGGTTTATGCAGCGCCAATGCGCCCGCCGAACCCTGAGGATTGTGACAGCTTATACAACGATTGTTTGCTCTGAAAACTCGCACATAACTGCTTTCGATATGTCCATCTCCGGGGGACAAGCGCACATCCTCGTCCCTATCCAGGTCGTTGATCAATTCTCCGATCATATCAGCATCATTTTTGTCCAAACCTGCGAGAGAATTATCCCAGTCATCCGAATACGGGAACCATTGCATATCGGGATTATTCACATCAACCGGCATTCCGTTCCTGCCCAGCGACGGAAGTGCCTGAGCGGTATTTTTCATCTGGAAGTGCCTGTCGAGGAGAACCTGCGACCTTGACCGGCCGGCATCGAGAAGATTTTTTATTAATAACTGCCCCATCCAGATATAAGGTATTGAAAGCGCCAGAACAAGAATAAGCACAACAGCCGCACCAAACGTAGCCTGCACTTTCTGCGCCAGCGACAAAGGCCAAAAATGTAATATCTTCAACAACCTTTTCCAGATTTTCTTAAAATCAACCTTCATAATTCATGAAAGTAGATGCAGCCTCATGTGTTGTCAAGACCTGTTACACCGGAGGATTTTGCATCTAATAGAGTTCTCAACTTCGGCAGAGCATCGGGATATTTATCGCGGATAAAATCGATTAGTTTCTCTCTTACTTCACAACGCAAAGACCACGCGGTCGAGGCGTCCGCCGCACTCATCAGCGCCCTTAGCTCCACCGTGCGCTCGGTAGTATTCGTGACCTGCAGTACGCATACCTTTTTATCCCAAAGCTCCGAGCCATTCAGGATTTTTTGAAGCTCTTCCCGGACGGCGTCGATTGGAACTGTGTAATCAACGTAAATAAACACGGTGCCCAGGATATCCGCAGTGACACGTGTCCAGTTTTGAAACGGCTTTTCGATGAAATAGGTAATCGGAACGATAAGTCGTCTCAGGTCCCAAATCCTGACCACAACATAGGTCAAAGTTATCTCTTCGATTCGTCCCCATTCGCTTTCCACAATAACCACATCGTCCACGCGAATAGGCTGCGTGAAAGCAATCTGCAAGCCGGCGATAAACGCCCCGATAGTCTTCTGCGCCGCCATGCCGACAACTATTCCGATGATTCCCGCCGATGCCAGCATAGTCGTACCGAGCTGCTTGACCTTTGGAAAAGTCATCAACATTGTGGCAAGTGCGATAACACCAACCATCAGAATAACTATTCGCTTGAGGACCCTCATCTGTGTATGAATCTTTCGGGCCCTGAGATTATCTTTCACATCAACCTGAAAACGTCCGACCACAAAATCATCCAGAACATACACCGATTTTATCAACAGCCACGAAACCGTACCGATCAGGAACAGACTGAGGATATGATTTATGCCCGGCCGAATTGCTTCCGGCATCGCAGCAGGAAAAATCAGGCGGATAACAAAGAAAACAACAATCCACAAAACCGGCCGGTAGCAGTGCCTGATTAATGAATCGTCAATATTGTTCCCTGTGCGGCGGACGATTTTTCGTATCAAAATGAAAACGAAAAAGTGACCTATCAGACCCAGCAGTATGGGCAAGCCCACCAGCAAGGCCACTGCTCTCCAGTTTTGCAGCAAATCCGACATTTTAACCGTCCCCCAAAAACAGTTAATAAGTTGATAAGTGAATTAGAAAATTAAACTGAATTAACCAATTACCTAATTCACAAATTCTCTAAAGTCAAATCAATTATTGTTGTTCTTCGGTTTTATCCGTTTGAGGTTCCTGAGACTGCCCGGTTTTATGCGAATGCTTCTGAGTGCGCAGATTGAGTTCGTCAAGCTGTTTCTGATCCACCTCGCTCGGAGCATCACTTAAGAGACACTGGCCTCGCTGGGTCTTCGGAAAAGCAATAACATCGCGAATATTATCCGTGCCGGTCAGCAGCATTATCATCCTGTCGAGGCCGAATGCTATCCCACCGTGCGGCGGAGCACCGTACTCCAGGGCTTTCAGGAAAAATCCGAACCTGTTCTTCGCCTGCTGCCTGGATATATTGAGAATATCGAAAACCTTCTGCTGAACCTTCGGGTTGTGGATACGAATGCTCCCGCCGCCAATTTCGGAGCCGTTGAGGACAATATCGTAAGCCTGCGAGCGGATATGACCCGGGTCGGTCTCGAGCTTCGGCAAATCCTCTTCAACCGGGGCGGTGAACGGATGATGCAGCGAATCAAACCGCCCCTCGCCTTCGTTCCATTCGAACAGCGGAAAGTCCACTACCCAGACAAACTCAAACCGGTCTTTGTCATAAAGCTTCATGTCACGGGCAATCCTGCATCGCAGCGGAGCCAGTGCTTTATTGGCAACCGCTTCCTTATCGGCGACAAACAACAACAAATCACCCTGCTTGGCGCCGAAGCGTTCTATCAACTGCTGCTGTAAATCCGGACTGAAGAACTTGGCACTGCCTCCGGCAGGCGCGAGCTTGCCGTTCTCGGTAGTAATCTTTGTCCAGGCCAGTCCTTTAGCGCCAAAATCAGCGGCATAACTTGTGAACGTTTTCTCTATATCGCTTCTGGAATATTTCTCGCCGCCGACGACACAAATACCTTTAACAACGCCGCCATTTTCTATAACCGACGTGAAGACCGTAAACGTACTTTGTTTGGCCAGGTCCGAGACGTCCTTGAGCTTCATATCGAAACGCAGGTCCGGCCTGTCAGTGCCGTAATCAGTCATCGCTTCGGAGTAAGACATTCGCCGCATCGGAAGTGACACATCAACGCCGAGTATCTCCTTCCAGACGCGGGCCACCATACCCTGATGGACATTGATGACATCGTCGGTATCAACGAAGCTCATCTCGACATCGATCTGCGTGAACTCCGCCTGCCTGTCTGCGCGGGGGTCTTCGTCACGAAAACATCGGACAATCTGAAAATATTTGTCGATGCTGCTGACCATAAGAATCTGCTTGAAAAGCTGCGGCGACTGAGGCAGCGCGTAAAAGGAGTTCATAACGAGCCGGCTGGGCACGAGGAAATCCCTCGCACCTTCGGGCGTGCTCTTGCCCAGCATGGGAGTCTCAATCTCCCAGAAACCCAGCTTGTCGAAGTAGTCCCGCACAATCATCGTCACCTTATGGCGCGTGCGAAGCTTGTGCTGCATCGACGGCCTTCGAAGGTCGATGTAGCGATGCGTCAGGCGCAGCTCCTCGCCGGTCTTGTCGGCGCTGTCGACTTCAAACGGCGGCGTCTTGGAGGTATTCAGAATCTCAAGCTGCTCGACGGCGACCTCAATTTCACCGGTTGCCAGCTTCGGATTGGTCATACCCTCGCTTCGCGGCTGGACCACACCTTGAATCGCTATTACCCATTCGCAGCGGACGGTCCGGGCCAGCTTGTGGGCGTCCGGATGATTTTCAGGATCGAATACCACCTGGGTAAGACCTTCACGGTCCCGAAGGTCGACGAATACAAGATTGCCGTGGTCGCGATAGGAATTGACCCATCCGGACAAAATAACTTTCGAACCGGCATCACCAATACGAAGCTGCCCGCAGTTATGTGTTCTTTTCAGCATTTACGTAATCTTTCTAAAAATAATAGTATGAATTTTTTCTTCCACGCTTTCAAGTACCCATTTGTTATAAACTTGCGCGGTAATGATACAGACAGTACAAGATAGTCGAAAAGCGGGGCTTCGTCAATGCTGATTTGGCAGGATATAGCTAATATGGGTCGGTTATAACTTGACAGGGCTGCTTTCGGGCTGGTTGAGTGGCTGTTCTTCGATTTTACCATTGCCCGGACCGGCAAGGACCAGGGCCGGCATGGTCTTCCATCCCAGCTTCTTGCACGCCTGAAAACGCAACTGGCCGGCAAGAATCTCGTACCTGTCCGAGTCCGGATTTTCCTTCAGAACAACGGGCCTCAACAGACCGATTGTCTCGATACTTCTTGCCAGTTGCTCAACATCATAAGAATCCTCAGGCTCCCCCGGTTCTATCATGGAAAGATCGATTTCCCGGATATTTCGTTCGATTTCTTCATCGTTCGGACCGGTCAACCGCTCTCGCAGCCGCTCCTGCCGGCCGGAGCGATACGAATAAACATACGGAATAGCAATATCAACAAGAGGATTATGCTGGATTTCCTCGAATATCAGCTTTGTTATCTTATATGAAGTCTTGGCACGGTCGTTCACCCGTGTATGGTACCTCAACTGCATATAGACGCCGTAGTCGTACAATTCCGAGCGGATATAGGGCTTTTTACCCGTGGCTTCAATAACGTCCTGAGTGACCTGTTGAGCCGCATCAATAAGAATCTGTTCGGCCACGTCCCATTTCGAGTCGTAGGTAATTCGCACAATGAGTTCGTCGAGTATATAAGGTGCCTCGTGGGCGGAAGCATAATTGATAGCTACCTGGTCGAACAGCATGGCGTTGGGGATAAAGACGCTGCGGCCGACGGCCTCCTCGCTGCCGATGGTCCCGCCGACCTCGTTAAGCTCCAGATACATCGCGCCGATGTTTTTGATATCGCCGGTCAATTCGAGCTTTGGAAACTGGACCCTGTCGCCCGGCCTGAACGGCCGTCTTAAATTTATAAGCACCCAGGCTACCAGGCCGCTTAGAGGCTGCTGGAGCGACCAGCCGATCACCATGCCGCCGAAGAGACTTAAAAGTGTGCCGACCTTTCCGAGAATCCCCAGGCCGTAAAAAACGACCATAAAACAGGCAAAAACGCCGAACAGCCAATACAGGCGATTGACCATCATCCATTCGGTGACAGGTTTCTTTCTCCGCGCCAGGTAATAGTACGTAGCCAGACTGGCCAGGGCCGTCAGACCCGGTACCATCGCCACAAGGGCCATAAGGCGAAACAGGGGCATGCCGTTTTTGGCCACCGGTCCGGCCACCAGAAAATCGGCCCAGAACAGCACCCCGGCCAGCGAAAGAAAAACCAACGCCGGCAGCCACAACTTCAACTTACTATACCTGCTCATTTCAAACCTAACTTTCCCACAAAGCGCCGATTATCCCGGCGCACATATACCTCGCCCTGCCGCCATCCGACGACGCCAAAATGGATTCTATTGGTGCGGGGCTGCCCGTACCGCTTCTGGTACAGGGTTATCTTTATCTATTATCTACTGGCGGCCGCTGCTACAAGTTCATAACCAACCAGCCAAAATGCAATCCCTGTTGTATCAAATCCCCGACAATCATACCCCCGGGAAGCCTCCATGTCAATCCCCCCGAAGACCGGTAAATGGTCCCGATGCATATCGGGATTGGTGATTCGGAACAATTCAAATGGGCAATCCTTCATTAATAACCGCAGTTGCTTATTGCTCGTTTGTACTGTCTTAATTTTTTTTATCGGAGAGCAGCTCGAAAAAATTTCCTCCCTTTGACGTCGATAAATAAATTTCAAGAAATTCTTTATACTTTCCCGTCTTAAGACATGTTAATTCGCTCTTCATAAAAACAGTGCGTTCGTTGTCCGGCAAGTCAGTATTAAATGTCATTAATGCAGGTGCCACACCTTTAAGATATGAATGGTCGTTTCCTGAAGATCCGTTCGTTGCCGGAGCTGACCTATAAGCATGTATCCATTTTCGATTTTCCTCTATTGGTATACCGAGCCTGCGGACTTCTTTGGAAAAGGGAGTCTGTGAGATTTTTTCCTTAATCACGAATGTGTACAGAACCGTCCGCTCCCTGACATCGCCACTGTTGATATCGACGTCCGTGTTCCTGCTGTAAATAAAAGGCAGCCCCGTCAGCGGAAGACCCAGCAGAGTTATCAGAACTATTCCAACGCCTATAATGATAACACGAGTCTTTTTCTTCATATC
>CAZKYP010000022.1:0-3511 GCA_964556885.1 uncultured Pirellulales bacterium
GCCGATTGCGGCCTGCCAAGCATTCTGCTGATGCATTTTTCTTCGATTTCTATCATTATGGATATCAGGTTTTTTTTCTGAGTGTTGTTTAAAATATCATTACCCTTGATGTATCTTTGTATTGCGTACGAATATAACTGTGCGAAACATCGGCCGATTGCAGCTCTACCGGTTGTCAATGAGGTGCTGGCCGCTGCAGCGGACTGTACCTTGCTGTCGAGTGCCTTCAAGATAAATATATCATAAAGCTCCTGTTCTACTGTCCAGTCTGCATACCTTTTGATTCTTGAATCCGCTGTTTGAATCAGCAGTTCCACGGTCTCCGGAATATTCATTTCCGCTGCAAATCGCGCTATCTGGATTAAAATCTCAGGGCTTCTGGTCGTCTCAAGCAGTCCTTTAAGATGTTTTGTTATATTCTTTGCCGACTCCAAATTTGACTCTAAATTGGAATTCAGTTGTCTCGTAATTCCGGGATTAGTCAGACAGTGAACCGCCCAATAGCGGATTACCTTATTCTCGCTCTGCAACCTGGGTATTACCAGGTCCGTAAGCTGCAGGTCCTGTAGGCCGTCAATCAGGATAAGAAAGTTGGTAACGACTATGTCTCTTCGTTCCTGGGGAGTTATTGTTTGGGTTTTTTCTAAACCCGCCTGGATATGTTTTTTTGCCAGGGCGGAGAACCAGTTGCCGTATAGGCCCTCTGTGCCTTTTTTACTCAGGATTAATGTGCGGGTTTGTGCCGATGAAGTCAAATTTCTTGTCGATGATTTGCCTAATTCATTGATCTGTTCTTCAAGAAATTTGTCGATTATCTGCTTATCCTGCTCGTTCAGAACAGGTTTATTTCGGACCATGTCAATGCTTGAGGTATTTACAGCAGCCCCTGAGTTTGAGTTGATGATTTGCAGTAACAGTATCACCGCAATGACACAAATAATCCATTTTGTTTTCATTTCACAAACACCCAATAAATTGTCGATTTTCAATGAGGCAATCCCCAGCCTATATCATAGTTCGATATTACCTACTTTAACTTTTTGGCCGGGATTTGTCAAGTTTATTCGGCGCAAGTGCCGGATGTCAATAAATTTGTCCTTTCAAAGCGTCCTTTTTATTTGATGCTTTTGTTGAAATGCTCAAAATAGTAGGAAATTTTTGTGGCTTTTTACCATCTAACGAGTTACGAAGAATGCAATGTGTTCGGACAACGGGGGATATTATCTGCTTTAGTCCAACATGTTAAGCTGTAATGTTTTATGGCGGTTATTATAGGTCTGAAATATTTTTTATTAGGGCTGATGGATAAAAATTCAGATAAATTAACTCTATACAACACATTAAAATGAGTGAAATACCTTCAAAACCTGTTCGTATTGACCCGTATCGATTGTATATAGAGCGGCGGGGGCAGATGGTGACGGATGCTACAATATTCGCCTCAGAGGCAATCCAGCTCGAAACCGATGCCGTCGGTCAGCTTTGTGACGCGGCGTCATTACCTCCTGTTAGGAAGGTCCTGGCTACCGCTGATATTCACGTCGGCTTCGGTGTGCCTATCGGGGCAGTTTTAGGGATGGACGGAGCTATTATGCCTGCCGCGGTTGGATATGATATAAATTGCGGAATGAGGCTGCTGCAAAGCCCGTTTTCGAAGGGCGATATTGATACCGATCAAATTGCAGTTAGTATCGCCCGGGAAATCCCGCTCGGAGAAGGCAGGGACAATCTGCATCTGGACAAGACCGGAATTGAGGCGGTTATTAACAAAGGCATAGCCGCCATACCGGATTTAGCCCGGAGAACCAGCCACAGGGCCTGGGAAGGTTACGACCCGGAACTATTTGCTGATGATATGAAAAGCATTGAAGATAACGGTCATTTACCGGCGGATCCGACGGTGGTGCCGAAGGTCGCAATTGAAAAAGGTGCCAATCAGCTCGGCACTCTTGGAGGGGGGAACCATTTTATCGAGATTCAGTACGTCCAGGAGATTTTTGATAAGGCCCTGGCTGAGCGTTTCGGACTTTTCAAGGACCAGATTGTCGTGATGATACATTCCGGCTCTCGCCGGTTCGGTTACGAGATAGCCGACCATTACATGAATGTCGCCGCCGGGCGACCTGAAAATGCCGAGCGGCGAAAGATGCTTTCATATCTTTCGGTCGAGGACAGGGCTGGAAAAGATTATATCGCGGCGATGTCCGCCGCTGCCAATTTCGCGTTCGTGAATCGCCAGATTATGGCCCTGCTTGTAAGGCGGTGTTTCAACTGGATGTTCGGTCCGACGCCGATGAAGCTTGTGTATGATGTGACTCATAATATGGCCAAACTCGAAACTCATCAGGGTAAGCGGCTCTGGGTTCATCGCAAAGGTGCAACACGTGCGTTTGGCCCGAAGCAAATGGCTGGAACTATTTTCGCCGATACGGGCCAGCCCGTCATCACGCCCGGCTCAATGGGGACAGCGAGCTTTCTTATGGTCGGGACCGGTAATTCGGAGGAATCGTTAAACTCTGTCAATCATGGTGCGGGCAGAGTAATGAGCCGTACGGCCGCTCGTGGAAAGAGCCGAAGGGGCAAAGCTGTTTCCGAGGCCCAGATTACCGACGACCAGTTCAAACGTAGTATGAAGGGCATAAAGCTCATTGCCGGCGACAAGAGCAAGATAAAAGAAGAAGCACCGGGTGCCTACAAGGACATTGAGGAAGTGGTACGAGTCGTCGTAGAATGCGGCTGGGCCAAAGCCGTCGCCAGAATGGTCCCCCTGGCTGTCTTAAAGGGATAAATCCACCAGATAAAGTTTACAAATGTTTTTTTGCACTCGTTGTCCCTGATGAATTTGTATAATACGAAGTCATGAGAATTATTGCCGGTTCAAAACGTGGAATGAAATTGCTTGGTCCTAAGAGCGATGTTTCCAGGCCGATTATCGACAGGGTCAAGGAGTCGCTTTTCAGCGTTCTTTATAAATATGACCTGCCCGAAGGCGCTATTGCGGCCGATTTATTCAGCGGGGTCGGTTCGCTGGGACTTGAGGCGTTGAGCAGGGGGGCGGAGTTTGTAACGTTCGTAGAAAAGGACCACGGGGTAGCTTCGGTATTGAATAAAAATATCGAGAAGGCCGGTTTCGTAAAACAGTCGAAGGTGATAAGGGCAAATGCCTTCAAAATCGGAGCCGGATTAAATGCAAACAACAACAGGTGCAACCTTGTTTTTATAGATCCGCCGTATAGAGCTACGATGAATGTTCAGGCTGATTCGGCCCTGGGCGACTTGCTGAATTTGCTTGGCGAGCAGGTTATTGCCGACGGGATTGTCGTTGTCAGGACCGAGCACAAGGTATCTTTGCTGGACCGTTACGGGCAGTTTCAGGTAATCGAGCGAAGGCAGTGGGGCACAATGGTGGTGACGATATTACAGAAGAAAGAAGAATGACAAACAAGCAGGTATCGATAAAGGTGATTGAACAGTTGCATCGCAATGGCTACCAGGCCTTGCTGGCCGGCGG
>CAZKYP010000022.1:3611-6433 GCA_964556885.1 uncultured Pirellulales bacterium
GACCTGAAAAGAAAAATTGTCAGGACTATCGGCAGGCCCGAAGACAGGTTCAGTGAAGATTACCTGCGCATGCTTCGCGCTGTGCGGTTCTCAACACAGCTCGGTTTTGAGATTGAGCCTTCGACATGGTCGGCGATTTGCGATAATGCAAAAAAAATAATTAAGATAAGCGGCGAACGAATAGCGATGGAGCTTGAGGGAATTCTCGTCAGTCCAAATCGTGCGGCCGGAGCGGCGATGCTGATTAAAAGTGGGCTGATTGAAAATATCTTCCCCGGCTTTGTCGATAAGCAAGCTGAGTCAGGAGCAAACATTCTGGGGCAACTTCGCATGAAGGTGGATTTTCCTCTTGCTTTGGCCGGATTGTTTGCCGGTTGCCAAACGGATTTTGCGATGGAGAAATTGGATATTCTCAAACTCAGCAGGAACCAAATCAAACATATAAAGTTTCTGCTTGGCAACCGGGACGTGCTGCTCGACGAGAAAATGTCACTTGCAAAGTTGAAGAAGCTGCTTGCCGAGCCGTATTTCCGGGACCTTTATGAATTGCAAAAGGCCATCCAGAAGGCTGGAGCCGGTGGCAGAAAAAGTGTTACCCCTTTGATTAAATTACGAAAAAGAATTAAGGCCCTTGGTGACGTTGAATTGCAGCCGAAGCCCTTGCTCAACGGCCATGATTTGATGCGATTGGGTGCCGTGCCGGGACGCGGCCTGGGACAGTTGGCCGAAGAGATGTATATCGCCCAGTTGGAGGGAATACTACAGAGGCCGCAACAGGCCGAGCTATGGGTACAAAAGTGGTTGCAACAACATAGGAAACTTGAGGATTAGGAAAAATTATATGTTATCGAAATTAATCAATTTTCTTCAGACCGATATTTGGCGAATCCGTTTGAAAAATTACCCTCGCTCGAAGTCGTTTTTCCTCAGACATTTGAGGGTAATCGTTTTGGCTGTTCGTGGTTTTGGTGAGAACAGGTGTAAGTTCAGGGCATCGGCTTTGACTTTTTTTTCTTTGCTTTCTATCGTTCCTGTGATTGCTATGATGTTCGGAGTGGCCAAAGGTTTTGGTCTTGAGCAGCGGGTTGAAACTGAAGTTTTGAAAAAGATGCAGGGGCAGGAGGAAGTTGCCCGGAGAATAATTACATTTGCAAATTCACTGCTCGAAAACGCAAGTGGAGGCGTTATTGCCGGTATCGGTGTGGTTTTTCTGTTTTGGGCGATCATAAAGTTGCTGAGCAATATCGAAAGTTCTTTCAATGATATCTGGGGAGTAAAAATTCCGAGGAGTATCGGGAGGAAGTTCAGTGACTATCTTTCCATAATACTGATATGCCCGTTTCTTCTGGTGATATCGAGCAGTGTTACAGTTGTCATAAGTAGTCAGGTTGCAGTGATAATAGAAAAGTTTTCTTTCTTTAAGGCCCTCGGGCCGTTCATTATGTTTGTACTGAAGTTACTGCCTTACTGCACTATCTGGATTGTGTTCACATTCATTTTCATTTTTATGCCAAATACCAAGGTTAAACTGAAATCCGGCCTTCTGGCAGGAGTTATCGCAGGGACAATTTTCCAGGTTGTCCAGTGGATTTACATCAATTTCCAGATTGGAGTAGCCAGATATGGCGCGATTTACGGCAGTTTCGCCGCCTTGCCGTTATTTTTATTGTGGCTTCAAACCAGTTGGCTTGTGGTTTTGTTCGGAGCTGAAATTTCTTTTGCACATCAGAATGTAGAGACTTATGAATTCGAGCCGGACAGCTTGTCTGTAAGTTTTTCATTTAAAAAGTTACTTTCGCTGTTAATAACTCATCGGCTGATAGTAAACTTTTGTAATGGCCGGCGGCCTTATGATGCTGCGGCGATTTCACACGCACTTGAAATTCCCATTCGTTTGGTACGAGAAATACTTTTCGAGCTGGTTGGTTCGGGTATTCTTTCCGAGGTTAAAAATGACAGTAATAAAGATGTTTCATACCAGCCTGCGATTGATGTCGGAAAACTGACGATAAAATATGTAGTGGAGGCCCTTGAGAAGCGTGGTAATTCATCAATTCCCGTATCTCAAACGAACGAACTAAGCAGGCTTTCGAGTTGTTTGAGCACATTTGCAGATGATATAGAAAAATCACCGGCCAACATTCTTTTGAAGGATATTTGAGATATTTGTAATGGTACCGAACAATGGTTATCAATTAATCTTGTTTTTTGGATTTGAATAAATCCGTAACTCCTTCAACAATATCCTTACCTGCCCCTGCGCCTTCTTTCAGGAGTTTTGTGCCTTCTTCTGCGGCGGCTTTGCCCAGTTCGGCAGTTTTGCCCAGAGTTGTTTTCATGGCGTTTGTTAAATCATCCGGCAAAATCCCCGCACCCTGTTCCGCTATCCCTGTGGCAATAGCGGTGAGGATTTTGCCTGTCAACGATGCCACATCTAACTTATTGTCACTGCCTAAATCCGTCATCTTGATAGGACTTAATTTCAAAGTAACGGTATCCATCTTGCCGGGTACGGGTAAAAGTTTGGCGTTGACAACGATGTTTGTCAGTTCGAGGTTGTCGATATGAAGCTTTTTGGATTCTTTTTGAGTTTCGCCCGCAGGCTCCGGCTCGTCTGATTTCGGGATTGAATTGATAATGTCCTGAATGTTATTACTCGTCACGCCTTTCTGTTCGAGTACAACGTTAACCTTGTCGAGTTTGATTTCTTTTATATTGACCGTGTCTTCCAAAAGCGAGCCGATACTGACAGTAATACTGGCATCACCGAGTTCGAGAAGTTTGTCATGCTGGTAGCCCGGCGGATTGTCAATCACAAGATT
>CAZKYP010000022.1:6533-25498 GCA_964556885.1 uncultured Pirellulales bacterium
TGTTGGTTTTGATATATTCTAATGCAGAGTTTTTTGTTATATTTACGGCAAAGAATCGAATATTTGGAGAAAACGATTATGAAATCGATGAAAAGAAGGACTTTTCTGGCAAGTTCCGCTGCTGTTGCGGCCGCCCTCGGTTATAATTCCTCTTTGTTGGGCCAAACGCCAAACGTAGAGCAAAAGTCTCATCGTTCCAATCGAATTGCCTTATCGACATATTCGTTCTGGCGTTTCAAGGATGGCCTGAAGCTCCCCATCGAGGATTGCATCGACCATGCCGCACAGATGGGCTTCGACGGCGTCGATATCCTCCATATTCAAATGGAAAATGAATCCAACGATTATCTCCAGAACCTCAAACGCCGCGCGCTAATCAACGGCGTAGATTTATGCTGTATGTCCACTCACCAGAGTTTCGTCTCGCCCGATGAAGCGACAAGACAGAAAAATATCGACCATACTATCATGTGTATCGAGCTGGCCTATAAACTCGGCATACCGATAATCCGCATCAATACCGGCAGGTGGGGCGCTACCCAAAATTTCGACGAGTTGATGGCGAACCGCGGTATCGAGCCGGTCCTGCCGGGATACACCGAGGACGAGGGCTTTAAATGGGTAATCGACAGTATTACAAAATGCCTGCTGGCAGCAGAGAAGTGCGGCGTCATACTCGGCCTGGAAAACCACTGGGGCCTGTCACGAACTCCGGAGGGACTTTTGAGAATCGTAAACGAAATCGACTCGCCCTGGCTGCAGGTACTGCTCGATAGGGGCAACTTTCTCGAAGAGCCTTATGATAAGCTCGATCAATGCGCATCGAAGGCCGTCTTTATGCAGGTCAAGACCTATTACGGCGGTGGTATCTGGTATACGCTCGATTTGGATTACACACGCATCGCCGGGATTATGCGGAAAAATAATTATCGCGGCTATGTGTCACTCGAATTCGAAGGAAACGAAAATTACAAAACCGCCATACCCAAAAGCCTCTCTATGCTGCGAAAGGCCTTTAGCTGATTGATTGACTGAAAACTGAAAGAGTCACTGTCAAGGTGACGGGGTGTAGCCTAATTTGCCGCCCCAGGCGCCTCTTTGGACCCTGTGTAAATCCTTATTTCCCTGCGACCAGTATGTACTGGTTAGAGGCGGATCTAACACTTCATCTGCGGCATCATAATCTGTTCTTCCTATCTCAACGGTACGCCTGTCTTCCCATTTCCAGTGTTCACTGTGGCCGTCGGCGAAACCGAATGTTGTTCCGTCGCCGTGTCTTGCGGTAATCTGGTCCCACCACCGTTCCTCGTAATAGTATACGGTGAAGCTTGACGCGGTTAACCGGCCTTCGTCGAGAAATACAATCTGTGAGCTTGCGCCGCGAATCTGAGTTATTTTTTTCAGCGGGGCCAGAGTAGATCCGACAATCTCGTCGTGGCCGTTCATATAGTCGACTATCGAGTATGTAACTACCTCTCCCTTGACACCCCGGGGGCATTTGTAAAGTTTAAAGTTCGGTGTGTATTGATACATGGCACCACGGAGAATACTTTGAATTTTTTCGTCTTCCGACATATCCGGTTCCCATCGTACCCATGCTCTCTGTCTGGGATTTTGGTCGTGAGTATTGGCGTACATGAGCTGGTTATCATTTTCATCAGCGTACATAATCCAGGCTATTCCCAACTGCCTGAGATTATTAAGACAGCTTGAACGCTGGCCCATTTCCTTGACCCTTTGCAGTGCCGGCATGAGAATTCCCATCAGGAGTGCTATGATGGCGATTACGACTAAAAGCTCAATTAGTGTAAATCCTTTTGGTTTGCTCATTGTTCTATCCCTTCTTTATTTTGGATTTGTCCTGTCGGTCGAATTTCGTGGATATTTTCATGAAGCTTATTTTGGTCCCAATATACACTATATAGCTCTAACTGCACAGGGCATTCAGCAGAGGCTGCTGAATGCGAACGACATAAGATGAGTATTGTACTCCGATATTATATGAGATAATCTCAAGAAAATCAACCTTGAAAATAGCCTGATAGCCTTTAATTGAGGTAATATGAGGCGGTTTTTTATTGACAAATTAGGTATTTACTAATACTATATGGTTCTACGGACGAATAATTATATAAATTCGTGTTTTTAACGGTCCGGCAGGGGATATTTGCCGGATAAACAAGGGACGCTCCAAGAGGGGTATTTTGGAGGTAAGGGCAGCCTTGGATAGCTTTTATCCGTCAGACTTCGGCGAGTTCGGTCGAGCCGAGCCTCGGCACGGAAACTTATCGTGACAGGTCTGTTTTGGCAGCCAAAACTGTTTTTATAGCAATGCATGTGTTTTTGGAGATACATTAATGTTGAGTAAAAAGATGGCTGTAGCGATTTTGGCGGTGGCTTTCCTGATAGGTAGTTTTTGTGGATTATCCGAGGCCGCATCGATGGATTCTGCCCAAACCCTGGAGGATAACTGGGGTGATTTCGTGCATTATATAACAATCGGCCGGTTCGATCTGGCCAGAGGATATGCGCAGGTTATTCTTGATAGTAATCCTGATCCTGTAGAATTGCTCGAAATCAGCCGGAAGAATCAGCAGGGCTATCAGGTTCTGGTAAGATTCAAAGAAACCGCATCTGATACGGAACTGGTTGATTTATGTGGTAAGATACTTGCTGTTATCGAGCAGGGCAGATTCAATCAGAGAATCGCTCCGGCTATTATTGCCGAAGAGGTAAGGAGATTAAGCAGCACAGACCGCGGCTGGTTTACGGCTGTCAAAAGACTCCGCGATGCTGGTGAATATGCGATACCGTTTATGCTCGATGCGTTGAGTGATGCTTCCCGGGAACAGGAATTCCCGTATATCATACGTGCTCTCCCACAGGTCGGCAAAGATGCAATAAGGCCGCTTGCGGCGGCTTTGCAGACCGATGATGTGGGAATAAAGTCGGAGATAATACAGGCCCTTGGCAAAATTGGTTATCCCCAGTCGGAACCTTATCTGAAGTATATCATTGAAAAAGACAGCTCAATGGAGCTTCGTCAAATTGCAACACAGAGCATCATGCAAATCGACCCCGATGCCCTGAAAATACCGGCCGCACAGTTGTTTTATCAGCTTGCCGAGAAATATTATTATCATTCCGACTCACTGGCGCCGGTCCTGGACACAGATTTTGGTAATATCTGGTTCTGGGATGTCGAAGCCGGGCAACTAATGCGAAAAGAAGTCGACATTAGTTATTTTTACGAGCTGATGGCAATGCGTTCATGTGAATGGGCTCTAAGAGCCGATGCCGACTTCGGTTCGGCTATCGGCCTTTGGCTGGCCGCCTTTTTCAAGGCCGAATCTTACGGCATTCCAATGCCGGATTATTTTGGCGAACGCCATGCGGATGCGAGTGTGTATGCTACGACCGCAGGGGTGGAATATCTTCACCAGGCCCTTGCGCGTGCCGTCAGAGATGACAATGCTTATGTGGCGCTTGGTGTAGTCGAGGCGCTCAGTACGACAGCGGGTGAGAAATCCCTGCTGTATCGGATCGGCTCGGTTCAGCCTCTGGCCCAGGCGCTGAGTTTCAATAACAGAATGGTTAGATACAGTGCTGCAATAGCGATCGGGGAGGCCGGCCCGATGGAGCCGTTTGCCGAAAGCAGGCTGGTTATCGCCAACCTGGCCGAGGCGCTTAGTCAGAGTACGGTCGAATCCGTCGAACAGGGCTTGACCTGGAATCAGGAAGTGGCGGACAATTATGCCGTCCGTTCCGCCGAGGTTATGTTCAAGCTGGCTCAAACACGAAATCCGGCCCTTGATTTGTCTCTGGCCCAGAATGTTCTTGTCAAAGCTATCGGTGACAAGCGGATTCAGGTTCTGGTAGGCAGGATTTTGGCGCATATAAATACCCCCGGGGCCCAGCGGGCAATTGCCGCGATGGCTTTCGACAGTTCGAATGAGCTTGATGTCCGTATGGCTGCCTTTGATTCGCTTGCCACTTCTGCAAAGCTTAATGCCAACATGCTGACAGATTCCGTGGTTAATGATATCTACGAACTTATCAGCTCCGACGAGACAACTCCCGAATTGCGTGGTGCGGCCGCAGCGGCCTACGGCGCGCTGAACCTTCCCAGCCAGAAAGCGAAAGACCTGATACTCGACCAGGCGAAAAGCTGACAGTGTCATGGATTTCAATATTGTGTTCCGTCACAGGCTTGAGGTCTGATTATAGATGGTGTCATTTTCCGTAATATCCTCAAGACTTGTAATATGCTATTGCATGCCGCAATTCCAATTACTAAAATAACAACGTTTATTTTATGGAGTTAAAATAATGCCTATATTCGAATACAAGTGCAATGATTGCGGGCATGTGATGGAGTTCCTGGAGAAAAGCGACTCCGCTAAGAAACATACCTGTGAAAGATGCAGCGGCTCCAACCTGCAGAAACTGTTGTCCAGCTTCGCCGTCGGCCAGAGTAAATCATCGAATCAAACATGCGAGTCCTGCCCGAGCGGGCCGTGTCCTACAAGTATGTGCCAGGGAGGTAACTGTCCTCTTTCTTAGTTTTTGCATATCGCTATTTGCGGAATGCTCAAATATTCGGGCCTGTCCTGCTGTTTTCCGTTTGGTTTAATTCGTTTGGCTCACCAGATTCATTCAATCCCGTTTTTGTTTTTTCATTTGTTTTTCGGGATTGGACGCTGTCAAATAATTGATTAATGGTTTGCTCGGTGGTTATTTGTTTGTCCGGGAAGGATACTAATGAGTTGACTAAATCACACCACCGGCAAATATATGCAATGTTTGCATGCTGGGATTGCCTGTTAAAACCCAGTCCGCTTATAAGTCTATTCTGGGCGATTGGCGATATTGTAATGACAAGGGCGGCAAAACTTAAAACGAGGAATCCGATAAGAAAACCAAGCACTCCTGCAAAGAGAATATCGAATGTTTTTGGAAATGAAACCTTATACTGACCTGTGAGAAATACGTATGAGATTCCATATAAAATTAAAAAAGTTCCCGCCGAGAGGGCTAATAGCGTAAAGGCTTCACAGCAGGGTATTTCACGGGCAGCGGGGATATTATCGATCATTACAGGTGTCAGGAAAATAGCGAGATAAATTGATATTACAACATTGAACAGTAAAGTCCATGTTTCGTAGAAGCCTAACTTGATGGCGAACCAAACAAAGAAACCGCCTGCTAATATACCCGCCCAGAATATCATAAATTTTACCCTATTACCCTTTTCATTTCCGCCAGGCTTGTTATCCCTGCCGCTACTTTTCTTAATCCGTCTTTCTGCAATTTAAATGAGTCTTTTTTTCTGTTTTCTGTTCTCAAATCAGAAATCAACACATTATTGGCAATGTCGGCCTTTAACTCGTCCGTTATGATCATAAGGTCACATACCGCCGTTCTTCCGAAATAACCGGTTCCCTCACAATGTTTGCAGCCTTTGGCCTCGAACATATTTTCATGTTCAATGCCTTTTCTCTGGAATTCGTGGATCAGGTGCTCGCTTAGCTGGGCAGGCCTTTTGCAATGTTCACAAAGCCTGCGAAGCAGTCTTTGCGAGATCAAAAGACTCAATCCGGACGACAGCATGATAGGCGATACGCCTAAATCCAGCAATCTGACCAATGCAGTCGCATTGCTGTCACAGTGTATTGTTGCAAGCACAAGGTGGCCCGTCTGTGCCGCCCGAAGCGCAATCTCCGCGGTTTCCTCGTCGCGTATTTCGCCCACGCATATCACGTCCGGGTCCTGCCTGAGGACGCTGCGTAAAGTTTTTGCAAAGGTAATGTCGGCCTTCGGATTGATTTCAATCTGGCTGGTTGTCTGTAAAACCGCTTCAATCGGGTCTTCCACAGTGATGACGTTTCGGGTAAATCGTTCTATTTCGTTGAGCATCGCATACATGGTCGTGGTCTTGCCGCTGCCGGTAGGGCCGCAAATCAGTATCATGCCGGATGGTTTGTCCAACATGCTGCGTATAGTAGAATGTTGCTTTTTCGTAAGTCCCATTTCAGCCAGTTTGAATGTACTCGCATCCTGGTTCAGTATTCTTATCGACAGCTTTTCGCCGTTGATGACACCGGCGCTTGCCACCCGAAACGAAGCGGTCGTCTGTCCTCTTTTGGCGATAAAAGCACCGTCCTGGGGCCTGCGTTTGTCAGATATATCCATACTCGAGACGGCCTTGATGCTGTTTATAACTGACTTACAGTTTGCGGCTTTGAGCTCCTGTACGGTCCTAAGTATACCATCGATACGCAGCCTGACCGTATATGTTGACTCGTCTTTGGGATCGATAAGAATATCACTCGCACGTCTTTCAAGGGCGTCTGCGATAATTTGTTCGGTCAGGTTAAGAACACGGCTGTCCAGACGCTTGTCGTCACTGTGGCCGTATATTTCGTCTATAGTTCTACCGGAAGAATCGAGCAGTCTTAACGTCGCATCGTCCTCGGCGGTCTTGAATGATATGGGTCGCAGGTGACTAAAGATACTCTTGAGTTGTTGTGTTACGGTCTCGGGAAAACTTTTATCGCTCCAGAATGATTTTTTTATCGTATCTATTATCAACAGGACAAGCAGAAGTATCGGCCCTGCAAAGAGAGTGATTATGTAAGCGACCGGTTTGTATTTTTTCGGTAACAGGAGACTAAACTGCATATATTGAACGAGATATAAGCAAAGGTATATCCAGGCCACCAGAACCAGGAGCTTGATTGGATTAAAAGGCAGCGATTGAACAAATGAGAAGGATTGCGATTCTGCAAGTAACGGGCAGAATAAAACTGGTAAGAGACTTTGGACAGAATCCAATATTTGCATACGTTTTTTCCTTCAGCAAATACGGAAAATAAAGCAATTGAACATAATCAGGATAATATACTTTACAGGTATTAGCAAGCTGAAAGATTCTTAAAAAAATTCAAACGTACAAATATCCGAATTGTTCGAATCCATAGCTTTTTTTATCTCGCACTAATCAGGGACATATTTTTACTGTCACTCGCGAATATAAACACCGGATTAAAGATTTTCAAGCTCGGCCTCGAAGGAGCCGGAATCATCCAAATCCAGATCAGGGAAGCTGCCCGATAAATCATTTTCCGGCGCCGGCGCCTCCGGAATCTCTTGTGGTTTCTGCTGTTTTGGAGGCTCTTGTGGCGTTTTTTCTTTCACAGGTTTATCAGGGGCCTTTGCTTCAGCAGGTTTCTTGGGTACCGGTTTTGGTTGAACCGGTTTGGGCTGAATTATCTTTTTAGGCTCACCGTTAATCTGCAGCAGGAATGTCAGCGGGCCTATGGATATATAGTCACCCGCCTTGGCCGGGGCTTCTTCTTTGATGCGTTTGCCGTTGAGAAGTGTCCCGTTACGTGAGCCGAGGTCACGAAGTTTTACCGTCTGGTTATTCTTGCTGAGCTGGCAGTGTTTTCTGGAGACAGCCGAAATGGGAACACGTAATTCGCAATCGTCATGTCGACCGATAACTGAAATATCACTTCGCAATGAGAAGGTCTTTTGTGAGCCGTCTTTCTTGAATAAAACCAAGTCCACGTTCATTAAACCGTCCTCTCAATTTGTTTGCTATGCGACGGATATCAATATTATACAGGAAAAAGTCCTTAAAAACAAGAGATAAATCGGTCGATAAATAATATATTGACAGAAATTGCGTATGATATTATAGTTAGGTTTGTTCATACTTAGAAGAATGCTAAACACGATTTATTGATACCGGATAGATTTATGGGAAAGGTTATACTGCCGGACGGTAGCAGTCTGGAGGTTGCAAAAGGAACGACTTTCAAGCAATTGGCGGAACAGATAGGGCCGGGGCTTGCGAAAGCCGCAGTGGCGGCTAAAGTAGAGGGTCATTTGGTGGATTTATCCGCACAAATCAATCCTACAGAGGATGGCGGGCAGACAACAGTTCAGATAATCACTCCCAAAGATGTAGATGGTCTCGAAGTGATGCGACATAGCTGCGCGCATGTAATGGCGGAGGCTATATGCAGTATCTGGCCCGAAACGAAACTGGTCTATGGCCCGACCGTAGAGGACGGATTCTACTATGATGTCGACCTTGAAGAACCTATTCGCCCGAGCGACTTCGAACACATCGAAGAAAAGATGGCTGAAATTGTCAAATCCGACGGGCCGTTTGTTCGTAAGGAAATGACCCGGGCAGAAGCCCTGAAAAAACTGGCGGGCGATAAATATAAAACAGACAACATCGAACGCGTCGGCAGCGAGACAATCAGTTTCTACTCGCATGGGGACGGTTTCGAGGACCTGTGCCGCGGCCCGCACGTACCCAGTACCGGCAGGGTCGGAAGTTTTAAGATTATGTCCGTAGCCGGCGCCTATTGGCACGGCGACCCGACCCAGAAGATGCTGCAGCGAGTCTATGGCACTACTTGGCCGTCGAAGAAAGAGCTTGATGACTATCTGCAGAGGATAGAAGAGGCGAAAAAACGTGACCATCGCGTGTTGGGCAAGCAACTGGATTTATTCAGTTTCAACGAAGCTGGTCCTGGCTTTGCATTCATTCATCCCAATGGGATGATTGTATGGAATGCAATTGTGGATTATTGGCGGAGCGTCCACAATAGATACGAGTATCAGGAAATTAAAACGCCGGTAATATTAAACAAACAACTCTGGCTCAGAAGCGGCCACTGGGACCATTATAAAGAAAATATGTATTTTAGTGAGATTGATAAGATTGAATATGCTGTCAAGCCGATGAACTGTCCCGGAGGCTGCCTCGTCTATAACTCCCGGCAGCACTCCTATCGGGAATTTCCAATGCGGATTGCCGAGCTTGGCCTGGTTCATAGGTATGAGGCCAGCGGTGTTATGCATGGGCTTTTCCGGGTAAGACAATTTACCCAGGATGACGCCCATATTTTCTGTACACCCGACCAGATTGAGGCTGAAATCATAGGCGTTATCAACCTGACCTTCGAGATATACAAGGCGTTCGGTTTCGAAGATTTTCATATCGAGTTATCGACCAAACCGGAAAACCACATAGGTTCGGAAGAGATTTGGGAAACAGCCACCGAAGCCTTAAAGGACGCACTCGAGCATAAGGGTATCCAATACCAGATAAATGAGGGTGACGGCGCCTTTTATGGTCCGAAAATTGATTTTCATATAAGAGATTGCCTGAAAAGGTCATGGCAGTTAGGCACGATTCAACTGGATTTTTCCATGCCGGAGCGATTCGGCCTGGTTTATACCGATAAGGACAATACGGAGAAAACGCCGGTTATGATTCACAGGGCCGTTTTGGGCTCTTTCGAGCGTTTTATCGGCATTCTGATAGAGCATTACGGCGCGAATTTCCCGCTTTGGCTTTCGCCGGAGCAGGTAAGGATTCTGCCGATAAGCGAGAAAAGCAATGATTATGCAAAGATGGTCCTTCAGAGGCTCAGAGAAGCGAAATTACGGTGCAGTTGCGATTACTCGGATGAGAAAATAGGTGCAAAAATCGCCAAGGCCCACGGCGAAAAATTACCCTATATGTTAGTGGTCGGCCAAAAAGAGGCCGAATCCAATAATGTCAATGTCAGAATCCGTGCGAGTAAAGACAGTAAAGCGACCGGAATTGATGAATTTATATCGATAGCCATAGGAAAAATTTGCAATAAAGAAATAGATTTGGCATTTTAAGCTTATAGCTTATAATTTATTTATTGAAGATGTTGGTAGACAGTAAAAATTGATTATTAATTTTTAGAAAGGTAAGGTGGAGCACAATAAGTCAAAAAGGTTTACGGATAAATGGTAGAATTCAGGCCAGAATGATCCGGCTGATAGACGGTTCGAATAACCAGGTGGGTGTGATAGAGACATCAGAAGCGCTTGATATGTCGCGTGAAGCAGGTCTGGACCTTGTGGAGGTCGCACCAACGAGTGACCCGCCGGTCTGCCGGATAATGGATTATGGGAAGTGGCTGTATGAGCAAAAGCGCAAAATACGGGAGGCCCATAAAAAGAATGTACGTCATACGGCTACACTCAAGGAAATCAGATTAAGACCTGAAACCGACAAACACGATCTGGAGATTAAACTCAAACATGGACGTGAATTCCTCGAAAAGGGCCACAAGGTACAATTCACGATGTTCTTCCGCGGGCGTCAAATGCTGCATCGGGAAGAAGGCTATGCCATCCTCGAGCAGATTACCGAGTCTATGCAGGATTTAGCCAAGATCGAACGACCGGCCCAGATGACCGGAAGGCGTATGAGTTTGATGCTTGTTCCCAAATAATTCTCGTTTGGGGGCGTTTGATTAGTTTCATCGGATTTGTTGTCAAGACGTAATGGGATATACGCTGTTTGTGTCTTGATTTGGCTTTAATCTGGATATTCCGTTGTTGATATTCTCCGTCTGGTTTGATTTTTTGGGTAGGTGGAAAGGGAATTTCTTTTTAAAAGAATATTCACTTTTGTGTTGACCTTGTAAGGTAAATGGCGTAGATTACCCGCTTTATATTTTTCTGCACTTATTTTAGAAGGTGATTATTGATTTGTAAGTGTGGGATTTTAGGTGGTTTTACATGAGGATTGACTGAATGCCAAAACAAAAGACGCATAAAGGTTTGAAGAAAAGAGTCAAGGTTACCGCTTCGGGCAAGATTAAATGCAAACGCAGCGGCGGCGGACATCTTATGAGCGGCAAAAGTGCCCAAAAACGCAGAAAGATAAGAAAACCGTTTATCATGGGAGACGTAGACGCGACTAAAGCTAAGATTGAACTTTGTAAAGAATAACCATTAATACATAAACACATAAACGAGCCTGCTTCTCGGCTTTCACTCAGCTGCCGCCAGCGGGCCTCAATAAACCAAAATATCAAAGGAAAGCTGACATGCCAAGAGTAAAGAAAGGGGCCGCAAGGCACCAGGCAAAAAAACGAGTTCTCAAAGCCGTAAAGGGGCATCACGGTGCGGCCGGCCGGCTGTATCGTCTTGCAAAAGAAGCCGGTGTACGTGCAGAGGTCAATGCTCGAACCGGCCGCAAACGCCGAAAACGGGATTTTCGTGGACTGTGGATTACACGGTTGAGCGCCGCCTGCAGGCAACGCGGCCTTAGGTACAGCGAGTTTATCAACGACTGCAAAAAGGCAAATATCCTGCTGAACCGCAAGATGCTAAGCGAAATTGCTATAGCTGATCCGAAGGGTTTTGATGCGATTGTAGAGGCCGCTAAAGCCGCAACCAAATCGTAAATCGTTATTGATTTTGCCGAATAAGTACACCCTGCGATAGAGAAAACGAGGAAATGCTCGAACAGTTTGAAAAAATCGGCAAAGAGGCACTGGCTGACCTGAAAAGTGTTACCGATCTGAAAAGTCTTGAAGATTTCCGGATTAAGTACTTAGGTCGCAAGGGCCTGGTCACCGACCTTCTCAGTCAAATAGGCAAACTGCCCCGGGAACAGAAACCCCAGGCCGGACAGCTTGCCAACAGGATAAAGAACGAAGTCAGCGGCGCGTTCGAAAAGCTCAAAGAGCATATATCAAAATCTCAGGCAGCTAAAACGGAAGAGTTAATAGATGTGACTTTACCCGGCAAGCCGGTGAATATCGGCAGGCCGCATGTTATTACGCAAACCATGAACGAACTGCTCGAGATATTCGGCCGGATGGGTTTTGACGTGGCTTACGGCCCGGAAGTCGAAGATGAGTGGCATAACTTTATCGCGCTGAACATCGGTCCCGAGCATCCTGCCAGGGACCCGATGGATAACTTCTATATCGATGATAATATTCTGCTGCGGAGCCAGACCTCAACGATTCAAATTCGTGTCATGGAAAATAAGAAACCGCCCATCAGAATTGTAGCGCCGGGGCGTGTTTACAGACCTGATACGGTAGATGCTACGCACATGTTTATGTTTTATCAGCTTGAGGCCCTCGTTGTCGATGAGGGTGTCACTATGGTCGATATGAAGACGACTATCGAGCAGTTTATTCATACATTTTTCGGTCCCGATACGAAATGGCGGTTTCGCCCGAGCTTTTTCCCGTTCACCGAGCCGAGCGCCGAGGTCGATTTGCTCCTGACCGACAAGGGCGGCAACGAAAGCTGGGTGGAAATGGGCGGCTGCGGCATGGTGGACCCGAACGTATTCGACGCCGTCGGGATAGACAGCGATAAGTATACCGGCTGGGCGTTCGGATTCGGAATAGAGCGGCTCGCCATGCGAAAGTACGGCATTACCGACATCCGCCTGTTCTTCGAAAACGACCTGCGCTTCCTGAAACAGTTCTAAAACTTGTTATCCAACAGTATGGTTGATCTTATAGAAGTAAACCTATCACAGATTATTTGACCGAGTCGTCTGGGGGCAGGCCGAGTTGTTTGTATAGGTTGCGTCGGCCGGCTTTGTCGCCTTCGATGGTTAGTTTTGCGTATTCGGCCACCTCTTTTGCCTTTGCCCGCGGGACTACTATAACGCCATCGCCGTCGGCGACGATGACATCACCCGGTTCGACCAAAACGCCACCGCAGACTATTGGCCGGTTGACGGATTCGATTTCGTTGCGGCCCGGGCGGATACCTCTGCCGACTTTACGGAAATAAAGCGGAACCTTCTCGGTTATAATCTCGTCGGTGTCTCGCGCAGTGGCATTTGTAACCACTCCGACACATCCGGCCAGCTTCCAGCCCATGATATTATTAGAGCCAATAGAGCCAATGTCGGAATCGGGTGCATCGTCTAAAACTAAGGCGGTGCCTTTGCGGATCAGCGGGACAAACGGTTCGCTTGATATCGTATTGTACCAGTTGCCCACCCATTTATCGAAGGCCTCGGTTTGCATGGCGGGGGCCGTCGGTTTGTTGGTCGGGACGTATCGTGCAGTTACTGCGATGCCAATGAAACGGTGCGTATAATGTTGCGCATCTTTCCAGAGGGGATGAATCTCCGGCGACATCAGGCCGGTATTGGCCAATCCGACCTTGTCCATCCCGTCCGAGACGTCGGCGACCCGCAGGCCCTCGAAGAGCTTAAGAATTGCCTCGTCCTCTTCGACGGCATAGACCCTGGTTGGTATGAAATTTTTTCCAGCCCTTAATTCCTGGACGACAGGTTCGGTATTTTGCTGGGCTGCCGCGGATTCCGAACAGGAGTTTATTGCCGGCAGCAATAATCCGGATAGCCCGACTGAAACCAGAAGAGCTAACGTTAATGTGGTTTTTGTGTTTTTAGTTTGCATTTTCTGTTTCCTTCTTTTTTTTATTAAATTGACAACATGAATATTATGAGATTATTTGGCTATGTTTCAAGTATGAAGTTATCTTCTTGATAAATTGCAGATATTGGATTAGATTAAACCCACGGACTTCGGGGCCGGGAAAAATATGATACAAATCACTGATGATATATTTATTAATGAAAAGACAATAACTTTCAGAGCTTCCCGGAGCAGCGGGCCGGGCGGGCAGAATATAAACAAGGTAAATACCCGGATAACGCTCTTTTTTGATGTAACCAATTGTGAGAATCTTTCCGTTGTCCGGAAAAAGAGAATCCTTTCCGGGCTTGCATCGCGGGCCGACAAAAATGGTATTATAAGGATTGTTTCTCAGAAATTTCGAACTCAAAGGAAAAATCGCGAGGCAGCGGTGGAACGATTGCAGCGGTTACTTGCCGAAGCCCTCAAAATCCGCCCAATTCGTAAAAAAACTGCGATTCCACATTCGGCTCAACAACGGAGGTTGGAACTCAAGAAGAAACGAAGTCTGATAAAACAGCAAAGAGCAAAGAAGAGATTAGCCGATAACATTGAAGATTAGAGATAGCTGTAGAATTAGTTAAAATTATTATTCGGTTATTTTTTCCATATAAAATAAGTAGTGCTTAAAATAAGCCGCATAACATTAAACGACTGACCGATCCAGCCAAAATGGGGATTATTTGTTTATTTGAACAGCTTATATTAAACTAACATTTGCAGTTATTTTTAATGTAAAACATGTTAATTTCAGATATAATTATATCGAAAATATTTTTTTGAAAAATTGGTAAGATTATTTAAATTAAATTTCGTTTTTGTACGTCTATATTATTAGAAAAGGTTAGATATTAACCTGGATGGTTTGGCCTGAGGTGCGGGAAGATAGAAGTTTGCTGTTGGGACTCAAACGTGGGGATAAGGAGTCCCTGCGTCAAATTTATAACCTGTATAAGGATACGCTTTTAACAGTGGCAGTATCTCTTGTGCATGATGTTTATGCTGGAGAAGATATACTGCATGATGTTTTTGTTTCTTTAGCGGAAAATATCGGTAACCTTCACGTTAGGGGCAGTTTGCGGAACTACTTGATAGCGAGCGTTGTTAATCGCGTGAGGGATAAATTCCGAAAAAATAGACTTCAACAAGTTGAGCTTAAGGAATGTGACCGGGTTAGCCCCAACCTCAATGATCCGGCCAATGTGGTTATTTTTAATGAAGAATCTCAGTTGTTAAGAGATGCATTGTGTCAATTGCCTTTAGAGCAGCGAGAGATTTTAGTTTTACATTTAAACAGTGGTTTAAAATTTACGGAAATAGCCCGAATGCAGGATGTGCCGGTCGGTACGGTCCAGGCGAGGTATCGTTATGGACTTGATAAAATGCGGGCGATATTAGACGGGGAGAAAGATAAATGAATCTGGAGGATAACATAAAACATGCGATTCGAAGATTGCATATAACTACGAGTGCAGAAACGGATAAGCGCATTCTCGATGATGCATTTTCAGCGCTTGACAGAACCGCCGGCGAGCATGTAGGCGGATGTATATGGCAAAGTACATTAAAACGAAAAGCGAAGGATTTGATTACCGTAGGTGCCGTTATACTTGTGGTTTTCACTTTATTCTTTTGCACATTGAGTTCTCAGGCGGTTGTTCTTGAAGATATTAATAACGCTTTGGGACAGGTCAGAAATGTTTGTATTGAAATGTTCAGAGCAGGTGAAACAAAACCCTATCAAACTTCCTGGAAATCGCGTCCATTTCGTGTCTGGATGGTTGATGACATTAAGTATGTAACTTTGACGGATTTAAATAGCTGGACCAGAATGGAAATAAACAGGGGCATAATTTATAGAACACCAGTTGAAATTGAATATCGTGAGAAGATAGAAAATTCAATGGGTACTTCATTCGGCCTGATACCGTTTTCAGATATGCTGGAGGCGAAAACAAAGGGCCGCTGGGAGCAGATTGCCGATACCGATGCTTCGGACGAAATTGAGGTTTATGACCTGACCTGGAGCAGTGATATATCAAATTATATAACAGAATATTACCGGTGGCGGGTTTTCGTGGATATACGAACAGATTTACCGATAAAAACTGAGTTGTATCAGAAAAATAATCGTGATCAGGAATATAAGCATGTAACAACGACAACTATTACTTATCCTGAGAATAGTGAAATCGAAACCGTCGTTGAAAATCTTTTTGGTATGAGCCTGGGCCGGTTGAGAGAGCCGGAAGATTTTAGTATTCCACAGGTAAATCAAATTGGTGCCAACGTAACAAGATAACTTAACAGTATAATTGAAAATAATCCCTGATTATGTTAAAAAGAGCACTAAAAGTGTGTTAACTAATCAGGGATTGTTTTTATGGCGGTTCAGTTTATTCTTGGCAGAAGCGGCTCCGGCAAGACCGACCATTGTATCAAGTCGATTGTCGAAGCACTTGTAAAGCCGTCCGGGCAGCAGTTGATTCTTCTGGTTCCCGAACAGGCTACATACCAGGCCGAACGAGCCATTCTCGCCGATGAACGCATATCCGGTTACAACAGGCTGCATGTTCTTTCGTTCGATCGTCTCCAGTTTCTATTATCCGGCAAGAACACCGCCAGGCCGATTCTTTCACGTATCGGCAGGCAGATGATTGTACATCGACTCCTGCGTGATAATAAAGACAAACTGCAAATCTTCAGCTCTTCGGCGGCCTGGCCGGGATTATCCCGCAGGATGGTGCATACGATTGAGGAGCTGCATCAGTATGCCGGGACTCCGGACGATATCGACCGGCTGCTTTGCCAATTACAGAAAGACAAACACTATAGCCGGACTTTTTTGAAGTTTGCCGATGTAAGTCTGATTTTTAGGGAATATTTGAGATTTATCGAAGGGAATTTTCTCGATCCCGACGTCCAGTTGATTCAAACCTGCCAGGCGGTGATTAGCTCTGATTTTGCCAAAGGATCGAGGTTATGGGTCGACGGCTTTGCCGGCTTTACGACATCTGAGCTTGCCGTCCTTACCGAACTGCTCAAGGTAAGCGCTGATTCGCAAATAGCCCTTTGCCTGGATCCGGCAAATATCGACCTGACAAATCCCGGCGTTAAAGAGCCGGACCCGCTCAATATTTTCAGCCCGGTTGAAAGGACATATAGCGATCTTATAAGGATAATCGGCGAAAATAAGCTTCAGTCTGCAAAGCCGATGATTCTTCGTGATAATGTCAGGTTCTCTCAATGCCCACAGCTTGCTCATATCGAAAAGAGCATATTTGAATCGAAGACCTCCAAAATACCTGCGGCGGATAATATTCGTATCGTATCGGCACCGAGCGAACGTGATGAGGTCTGGTTCGCGACAAGGCAAATCCTCGAATTAGTCAGGCAAAAGAATTGCCGGTATCGTGATATCGCAATTATCGCATCCGACCTGGACCGGTATGAACATTATATACGGGCTTATTTTGATGACTATGATGTCCCGTTTTTTATCGATAAGCGAAAGCCGCTGAATAATCATCCTGTCGCCCAGCTTATCTGCTCGGCCCTGCAGGTGATAACCGGCGGTTTCTCGGCTAATGATATATTTGCGTATCTGAAAACCGATGTTGTGCCGGCCCAGCGCAGCGAGATCGATGAGTTGGAGAATTACTGTCTTGCGTTCGGTATAACCGGCGCCGACTGGCAAAATGACAAAAAGTGGTGTTTTGCAGCACCGAAGGATGAAAAGTTCGATGAGAAGCGAATCAATCAAATCCGTCATAAAGTGATTCGGCCCTTGCTTGAGCTTCGGGACAGGTTATATCCGGCCGGTGATTCTGAAAAGACGGTAAGCGTTGAGGAATTTACCCGGACCATTTTTGCGTTTCTTGATGACCTTAATGTTAAGCGGACTATCGGCGACTGGATTGAAGCTGCCAAAGAGAGCGGAGATGTCACCGCTATTGACGAGCATCAGCAATTTCATAATAAGCTCGTGGACGTTTTTGATGAGCTTTGCGAGGTCTTTGCCGGTCGGTCGATGACCGCCGAGGATTATCTTGCGATTATCAAATCGGCCTTTTCGCAGTTGACCCTGGCTTTCATTCCGCCGATGCAGGATCAGGTGCTGGTTGGTTCCATCGAGCGAAGCCGGCATCCCGATTTGAAAGCTGTTTTCCTTATTGGTGCGACCCAAAGACAATTTCCGACGCCGCTCAGCTCCGACAGCATATTAACCGATAGCGATCGCGATGCAGCGGAGTCACTGGGCTTTTCCCTGGCCGCTACGGCAGGCCGGACGCTGACCGAGCGCCGGTATCTGGCGTATATTGCATTTGCCCGGCCTTCGCAATATCTGTATGTGACATATCCCGGCGTTGATGAAAAGGGAACCGCCGTAGCGCGTTCACAGTTTGTCGATGATCTTGAAGGCTTGTTTGAAAATCTCAACGAAGAGTCGGCCACGGGCGAGCAGGTGGATATCGAGAAAATATACAACGAGGCCGAGCTTGTGGATTTGCTTTGCAACAGGCTCGGCAGAGACAATCTCCAGAGCCAAAGTAGTGACAATGACGGCCTTGGCGGACTGTTGGATGATATTTGTTCGAACTCACAGTATAGAGAATTGGGCGAAAGAGTCTTATCTGCGATTAGTTATGATAACTGTGCGGCGCTGGATTCGGGTGTGGTCGATAAGCTTTTCGGGAAGGTAATAACCGGTTCCACAACGAGACTGAGCACTTTTGCGGCCTGCCCGTATCAGTATTTTGCTCGATATATACTCGGATTGAAAGAGCGGGAGGAATTCAAATTCGAGCCGCTGGATTTGGGTGATTTTTACCATCGCGTCCTTGATGCCTGGTTAAAGCGGCTTAATGCACAAAAAAAGGATTTTGCCGCTCTCGATAATAACGAGCTGTTGAGGTTGTTAAGAGACGAGATAAGTCGAATCGTCACGGAAGATGCCTTCATATCGCACTTCGTTGCGCACCGCGGCTACAACGAATACATTATCAATTCCGCTGCCGGTGTTCTTGAAGATTGTGTTTTGGCTGTAGCGCAAATGGCGCGGGCCGGCAGCTTCCGCCCGAAGTTCTCGGAAGTATCGTTCGGTCAATCCGGACACGGTGAGAAAAGCAGGCAGACACTTGGTAATTATGAACTTGCACTTTCAGGAGGCCGCAAGTTTTCTCTGAACGGGAAAATCGATCGGATTGATGTTGCGGATTCCGGTGATAATAAAACGGCTATAATTTTCGATTATAAACGAAGTGAAAACGCTGCAAAATTTAACTGGTCGAAGTTTTATTACGGCCTGGATATGCAGTTGCCGATTTATATGCTAAGTGTTCGGAATGCAAAGAACTCATTCATAAATCATATCACGGGTGCTTTTTATATTCCGGTTGAAGTGAGCACGCCGACAGTCACGCTGGATAAGCTCTCGGAGAAAAAAGAAAATCTCCGTTATAAAGCAAAAGGTATATTCGACGGGGAATATTTCCGGCTCCTCGATAACTCGGACAGTAACAGGTTTTATAATTTCTTTGTGACAAAGGACGGCAGCCAATACGGCAACAAAAATAGAAGCGGGGCGCTGGAGCCGGCGGTTTTCGAAAAGGTGCTCGAATTTGCCGAGAAGAAGATAGTCCAAATGGCTGAGGAGATTATTTCGGGAAGAATCGATTGTCATCCATACAAAATCGG
>CAZKYP010000023.1:0-25410 GCA_964556885.1 uncultured Pirellulales bacterium
CGAATTTGTATATATTAAGCCGCTTGCAATCAAAATTCATCCTGATTCTAATCTACCCTGCGCCGAATACAAGGTTTTCTCGATAAAACCTTGTCGAAGGTACTCAAAATGGCTATGCGCAAAACGGCGATTTATGATTTTTTTCATAGTTGATTGTCGGTCTTTGATTTCGGTTCCGAAATCGTGGTATTATCGAAACGGTGTATTGCATTGTGAATTTTACATCTTTTTGGTTTATAAAAACAGATATTAATGCAAGAGTATATGTTTTATTGACGTAAAAAACATCATTATTGATGAATATAAAAAAAAACTGCTTGACCCGATACTTGTATTTTTGATATAAATAGAACGTAGAGATATAAGGATTTTGTCGTTCTATAACGTGAGGTCCGTACCATTATAGGCGTTTTTTTAGAGATATGTTCATCGCGCTTGAGGTCTGTAAAAAAAGAATATGCCACAGGTATAATGTGTTTGATGATTCTGATTTTCACCTTTTGATAACAGCATTAATGGTGTCGATAGATGAAAGGAGGTGTATGGGTCATAAGGAGATGACCTTCAACAGCAAAGCTAAATTGTATGAGAGGTGAGAGTGGTTATCGGTTGTTTAGTCCGGTTTTTTAATGAGGGCATGAGTTAATAGGATGTGGATGAGAGCCTCTCTCGATAACATATATCGGGAATCCCAAGAGAAAGCATAAATCTCCCCTGAACGAAGTCAAATAAATTGAGTAAGGCACCATCCGCGAGAACAAAAGTGTTTGGTGTGTGGCCAAGGCACATTATTTTAGTGTTATCAAATTTTTTTTAAAGGAGGATTGTTATGTACAGAAGATTATTTTATTCGGTGTGTGTTTTATTAATGTCGTTGGCGTGCACAAGTTACGGCATGGAGAATCTGGTTGCCTATTACGCCTTCGAGGGCGATGTCATGGATGATTCCGGAAATGGGCTCCATGGTACCATTATCGGAGATATTATCTATTCTGCCGGTGCAGTCGGTTCGGCGCTGGATCTGGATGGTAACGGTAACTACGTCGACTGCGGTAACGATCCGAAGTTCAATATCCTTGGAGAGGTCACCGTTGCCGTTTGGGTAAATATAAGGTCGCTTCCGCAGGCATGGAGTGCGGTCTTCACCAAGGGCGACAGTTCCTGGAGGATATCCAGCAACAACCTGACACAGGGTATGCACTTTGCCTTCGAGGACGGATCGAGAGGCTGGCAAGCGGCGAACTCGGCGACTTTGCTGAACCTTGGCGAGTGGTACCACGTGGCCGGAACATACGATACCCGAGTCGGCGCAAAAATCTACATAAATGGAGTCGTAGATGGCAGCAATTCTGATGTTCTGGGTCTTACTCTTAGTACCTATAATGTGTATATCGGTGAAAATGCTCAGGCAGTCAACCGCTTCTGGGACGGACTTATCGACGAGATTTATCTTTTCGACAGGTCTTTTGAGGCCGAGGAGATCCAGGCCCTTATGGTTGCGGTGGATACCAGCAAGGCGTGGAAACCAAGGCCGCCGGACGGTCGGATAGAGGTGGCGCGAGATGCGGCTTTGGGCTGGACAGCAGGTGACTTGGCGGAAAAACATAATGTTTATCTGGGTTCCAACCCCGACGATGTCGACCAGGCCACTGTTGACGACCCGAGGGGCATTCTGGTCAGTCAGGAACAGGCCGAGAACACTTATGATCCGGAAGGGCTTCTCGATTACGGCCTGACCTATTACTGGCGGATTGATGAGGTCAGCTCCGCATACGCCGACAGCCCGAGGAAGGGAGATGTCTGGAGTTTTGAGGTGCTGAATTATCCGATTGTTGTAGATGATTTCGAGGACTATAATGACTATGAACCGGATACGATTTACCTGGTGTGGATAGACGGATACGGTGACCCGATGAACGGCTCCACGTCCGGTTATCCCGATCCGGACTTTGTGGTAGGAGAGCATTTCGTCGAAACTAATATTATTCACAGCGGCCACCAGTCGATGCCGTTGTTCTATGACAACAGCGCCGGGCTTTCAGAGGCGACCAAAACTATAAATGCAAACTGGACCGAAGGGGGCGTTGTCACGTTGACGCTGTTTTATTATGGCGATCCGGCCAACGCTTTGGTCCCGATGTATGTAGCCCTCAACGGTAATGCAGTTGTTACCAACGATGTTGCAAATGCGGTACAGCTCGAAGGATGGAACCAGTGGGATATTCCATTGCAGGCGTTTGCCGACCAGGGTGTAGACCTTGCCAATATCAGAACTTTGTCCATCGGTTTCGGTAATAAGGCCAATCCTGTCGCAGGCGGTTCGGGTCTTGTATTCTTCGATGATATCCGTCTGTATTTGCCGGAGCAATGAACCGACGATAATGAAAATGGTTAATTGATAGAGTCTGATTGGGATTATTTGGTAGTTGGGGCCTATACTGATTGACTCGGTATGGGCCCCTTATTTATTATATCGAGGTTCGATATCCAAAATTCAATATTCCCGTTCGACGCGACGCCGCCGTTAGAATAAATTCCCGTCCCGTCCAGGGGTGACATGACGTGATATGCAATTTGATTTGTACGTTTACCACCAATGTGTGGGAGTAGTCAAATACCGTCCGTCCATTTTAATAATTTGCAATTATAACAAATGTATCACCTGAAATTGAGAGAAAAACAGGATTTTGGAAGTTGCTGCACTCCGAATTTTTTTCGATTTTTTTAAGCTGTATTATGGTATAATAACCAAACATAAGGTCGTTTACGAATATCTGATTTCAATGCGATAAGATATTGTTCATATTTGAAGAGGCGAAAAATGAAGCGGCGAAGATTGTTTAATCTAATTGAAAAAATATCCTACAAGAGGTCTGGTTTTACATTAATTGAATTGTTGGTAGTCATTGCCATCATCGCGTTATTAATGGGCATTTTAATGCCGGCCCTGCAGAAGGTCAAAAACCAGGCTCAGGAGATGGCCTGCCGGGCCAACCTGCGTCAGTACGGCATTGTGCATACGATATATCTTGACGATTATGACGACCGTTATCCCTGGTCGAGCACATCTCTTGTCAAGACGGACCGGCCTGTCCCAGGTTATAACATTCGCTGCAGGTGGCATGATCCGAGATACCCTGCGGACGGGCCGCTCTGGAGCTATATGCCGGAGGCAAAGGTAAATCTCTGCCCGTTTTTCAAGGTCCTTGCCAAGACCCGCGGCCAGGACCATCCACAGCACAGTTCCAGTATTCCGGTTGTTCCATATTACAGTTACAGCATGAATGCATGGCTCGGCTCGAAGGAGGACGCCGGAGGTTATGGCGTTTTGAAATTCGGAGAAATAACAAGGAGCAAGGCGGAAGTATTCTTTTTTGCCGAGGAGAACATGTGGCTCAGGCCCGGCTGCGAAATGGTACTGAATGATAATTCTCTATGGCCGAATCATTGTGACTGGTTTGCAACATATCACGGTGCATCGGATTCAGGCCTGAATAACGGAACGAGCAACGCGGTGTTCGTGGACGGACACGTAGACCAGGTCCGTTCGGGCCTGGGTGACGACCCGTTAGACACGAGCAATATGGAATTCGGCAAGTTCGAGAAATTTGCATGGCCGCATAGGTACTCTCTCAGTCAATGGAAATGATGCTGATATAGGTTCTTAACCGACCGAGAGCATTTTTTGCATATTAACAACCATCTGCTGGTTTTTTCAGGCACGTTTGGTAAGGTAGTTTGCCTTGATCCAGTTGAAGTTCAGGATTATATGTGCGGCTATAAGTGCGAGCAGAACGAATCCGCCGCCTTTGTGAAAAATCTGGAAAATCCTGAACGGGATTTCGTCATGGAACAGGGCCGTTATTGTCTGATTAGCGAATAATACAAGCAGGACCAGATTTAGTATTTTTAGAACCGAATTCCTTTTCATAATAATTCCCGTCCAAACTGGAACATATTTCTCGCTTCCGAATTTCGTAATTCACAATTCGATATTCGAAATTCTTATATACTACTTATTGTTTTTCGTCGGGATTATGAAGTGTTCCGGCACAGGGAACTGCGAGCATAACAGCAGCACTTCCTTGCCGACCTCTTCGATTGCCGATTCGTTGTCGATGTTTTCGGCTACCTTGTTAATGAAGTCGGCGACCTGCCGAGCCTGCTGTTCTTTCATGCCGCGTGTTGTGATTGCCGGTGTACCCAATCGCAGGCCGCTCGGATTCATCGGCGGGGCGGGGTCGCCGGGGATTGTGTTGTAGTTGGTGACGATTCTCGCACGGTCGAGAGCCTTGGCCATTTTTTTGCCGGGTATGTTTTTGTTTCTCAAATCAATCAGCATCAGGTGATTGTCTGTTCCGCCTGTCATAAGATTGAATCCGTGTTCCATCAGTTTTTCCGACAGGGCCTTTGCGTTTTTGACAATCTGCTTTGCGTATGCGACGAACTCAGGCGTGTCGGCCTCGGCCATCGCCACGGCTATTGCAGTCAGCGTGTGCATGTGCGGGCCGCCCTGCAGGCCGGGGAAGACCGCCTTGTCGACTTGTTTTGCGTGCTCTTGTTTGCAAAGCAGCATACCGCCGCGCGGGCCGCGAAGGGTTTTATGTGTGGTTGTCGAAACGATGTTTGCGTATGGAACCGGGCTTTTATGTATGCCCGCTACGACAAGGCCCGCGATATGGGCGATATCGCTGACTAAGAACGCGCCGACCTCTTTGGCTATCTGGCCGAATATTTCGAAATCGATTTCCCTCGGGTATGCGGTGGCTCCGGAGATGATAATTTTCGGGTGGTGTTGCTTTGCGAGATCTCTGATAAGGTCGAAATCCAGCAAGCCGGTATCCGTATTCACGGGGTACGGCACGGAGTTGTAGAATTTGCTTGTCAGAGAAACTTTCCAGCCGTGCGTTAGGTGCCCGCCGTGCGAAAGGGACATACCCATAATCGTGTCGCCTGGATTTATCAGGGCCGAGTATGCGGCCAGATTTGCAACTGAGCCGGAGTAGGGCTGGACGTTTGCATGGTCCGCCTTGAATAATTTTTTGGCCCGCTCCTGTGCCAGCCTTTCGATTAGGTCGGTTACCTGCTGGCCTTCGTAATACCGCTTGCCTGGATACCCTTCAGCGTACTTATTGGTCAGGCAGCTTCCGCTGGCCAGCATGACGGCTTTGGATACGTAGTTCTCGGATGGTATAAGGCGGATGCAGCCGCTCTGGCGGGCACTTTCCTGCCTGATAAGCTCACATATCTGCGGGTCATATTGTTCAAGTGCGTTTATCATATTTCTTTCTCCGAATATTGCTTCTGTTTTATATTGCTTCGAGGTTCCCGGACGCAAAGTCAAGCATAAACAGATGCTTATAACACGAACCGGCTTGTTATTCAAGTAATTATTTGTTGACAAATTTTATCCTGAGGCTACGATATGCAGGTCGAATAACGTTTCTTTTAACAATCGGCTCTCGGTAAATAATATGCCAAACGAAGAAGATCAGTTATTGGCTAAGGCTAAGGCTTTTTTTGAAAAGGCGGAAAAAGTGGCCCAGACGAGTAATTTCGATTATGCAATCGATTTATACATGGAAGGTCTGCGTTTCTGGCCTGATGCGCTGAAAGAAGGTCATCTTCCGTTGACCGAATTGGCAATGCAGCGAAAGGCCCGGGGCGGGAAAAAACCGAGCATGGTCGAAAGGGTAAAGCGGCTTCGGGGCAAGACACCGCTCGAGCAGATGCTCAATGCCGAGTACCTTTTCATAAAGGACCCCGATCACTTGCCGTATGCCGAGGCGATGCTGAAGGCTGCGGCGGCCGGAGGCTATAATAACACGGCGGGCTGGATTGCAAATTTGATATTCCAGACCAACAACAACGCGCATAAGCCGTCTCTGAGTACGTACCTGCTCTTGAAGGATGTCTATGCGAAAATCGGAGATTATGATAAGGCCCTTGCCGCATGCCAGCATGCCGTGCGGCTCAGACCTCATGACGAAGAGTTAACGGACGAGTTCAAGAATCTCTCGGCCGAGCTGACAATGGCCAGGGGTAAGTATAATGAAGAAGGGGATTTCAGAAAATCCATAAAGGACCGCGAAGGCCAGGAAAAGCGACAATCCCAGGCGGGCGTGGTCAAAACCGAGAACTACCGTGCTCAGGCGGTGGAAGACGCCAGGAAGAAGGTCGCCCAGAATCCGGAGCTGCCTGCGAATATTCTTGAATTAGCCGACGTACTTTCGGATATGGAAACCGACAAGGATGAGAATGAGGCCATAGCACTGCTGGAAAAAGCCTATCAGGATAAAAGTGATTTCAGTTTTCAGCAAAAGGCCGGGCTGCTAAGAATCAAACAGCTCAGACGGAAGATAAAACAGGCTAAAAAAGTGCTCGTAGCCAATCCGGAAGATATTCAGGCAAAAAACCGGCTCGAACAATTGAATACCCAACTTAATGACGTCGAGTTTGAACATTACCGGCTTTGCACCCTAAATTATCCGACGGACCTGCGGGGCAAGTATGAATATGCCCTTCGCCTGGCCGGCAGGAGCAAATATGACGAGGCGATACCATTGTTTCAGGAGGCCCAGAGAGACCCGAGACGTAAAATTGCATCGATGAATCAAATCGGCTTGTGTTTTTTCAACAAGGGCTGGCTTACGGATGCGATTGATGTTTATAATAATGCGATAAATACGTATCCTATTAAGGACGATGCGATCGGTAAGGAACTGCGTTACAATTTGGGACGGGTTTTCCAGCAGCAGGGCGATAACCAGAAGGCCCTTGAGATTTATCGCAGGATCGCCCAGATCGATTTTGCATATAAAGATATTAGCCAAAGAGTAGAACAATTGCGAAAAGAAAACGAGAAACCAACCTCTCAGTAAGTTTATATTAATAATGTAGATAAGTTTTTTAGGAGATTAAAGTGGCACATTCGTTACAGGCGAAAAAAAGAGCAAGACAAAATACCCAGAAAAAGGTAATTAATCGCGCGCGCAAAAGTCAGGTAAAAACCCAAATCAAGCATTTCGAGGAGATCCTGGAAAAGGGGGACGTCGCGGCGGCGAGCGAGCAGCTCAGAATCGTGACCAAGAAACTGGACAAGACCGCGTCCACAAGCACGATGCACAAGAAGACTGCGTCCAGAAAAAAATCGCGCCTTGCCAAAAAGCTCAACGCCCTCAAGGCAAAAAAGGCGTAAGTTTCGTTAAGCTCGATTAGGATATGATTTTAAAATTGCAGGGTGGGTTTTTCCCCGCCGAGAAGGTGACGGTGGGGAAAAGCTTCACCCTGCTTTTGTTTTGTTATTGCTTTATCCGCTAATCCGGCCGAGTTGTCGGATAACCGGGACAATTTAGTCGATATTTTACCATTGGAAAATGACCTCATAAAATCGAAAGTTGCATTCATCGGGGAACTCCACTGGGGCGAGATAATTTGGTTCAGCATACTGTAGAACGTCCGTTTCTAACTTCGCCCCTTCGACCTCACGGTTGGCCTAAAAAATCTAAAAAAGGGCTTTTTTCCACTTTTCTACTCCTTTTCGGATTTATCGGATTAGCGATAATATTCTTGCCAATTCCGTGTAGATATGTATAATAGTACCAATAAGTTTTGAGATTTCCAGGAATAAAACAGTAAGGAGGCGTGGTGAGGTAAATGCGCGCTTATAGACTGTACAGATTCATGTCGTCATCGGAAAAATCGTCTTATTATATACCAGGTGCGTTATCACATTAATATTTTTTGAGGAGAAGAAAGATGAAACGTAAAATTCAATGGTCTCGAACGCAAATGTACCGGGTCCACAAGCCTTTGAAAATCGTTGCAGGCTTCGGCGAAGGTTCGCTTCCCGGCAAGGTTGTGTCACATCATGTGGTTGTTTCTGTAATTGCATTTATTATCTTGATCTGCCTCGCTTTTCCTGTCAGCGGGCGGCCGGTGTCTGATAAATCGGACATTACTGCCGCAAAAGATAGGGAATACGTCTCAGGCGATGTGCCAAAGGACATCCCGGGGCAGGGAACCCAAACATCAACTCTGACCATCTCAGACACCGGGCCTATCAGTGATATGAATGTTAAACTCAACATCACACACCCGTTCGTTGCCGACCTTGACGTCTATCTGATTGCTCCGGATGGTGCGCGTATCGAGCTGTTCACCGACGTTGGGGGCGCATCGGACGATTTTAATGATACAGTCATCGATCAGGAGGCGGAGCAATCCATTACCGACGGCCGGGGTCCCTTTAGCGGCTCATATCGTCCGGAAGGAAATCTCGCCGAATTGTACGGCAAAGATGTCACGGGCACTTGGACGCTTGAAGTCACTGATGATGCAGGCAAAACCCGGGCCGGGACTCTGAACTCGTGGTCGTTAATCGTGACAATCGAGGTTTTGGAGCCGCTGCTTCCACCTGTTATTCAGGCTGGAGAGAGCGTCCCGGGAGAAATCTACGATACCGTCTATTGGGAAGACATCGGCGAGGTTTATCAATATGGCAGCGATACCCCGGAGAGGATACGTGATCGCAGAACACTATTGTCACAGTTAATAATCGAAGACGCAGGTACAATTGAAGATTTGAATGTCATGGTGAACATCAGTCATCCTCAGGATTCGGACCTGAACGTGTTTCTTATCGCTCCTGATGACCAGACGAGAATCGAGCTGTTCACGAACGTTGGAGAATCGGGCGTTAATTTCGAGGACACGGTGCTCGATGATGAAGCCTCGGTCTCGATTACCGAAGGTTCTGCTCCGTTTACCGGATCATACCGCCCTGAAGGCAGTCTTGCGGAGCTGAGCGGCCGGAATATCTCTGGTACGTGGACGCTCGAAATCACGGATGATTCACAGCGTTTTACAGGAACATTAAATTCATGGTCGCTGATTGCAGACCTTGCAGATATTGCTTATTACGGCGAGTGTGCTAACGATGTTGATTTCAGTAACATTATATCTGACAGTGGTTGGATAACAGATACGAGCTACACATTCACCGAACTGGTCCAGAGCGATCAGTATTGGTATCGGGTCAAAGCCAGGCCGCTGAAGACGTGGTTCCAAACCAGCCAGGAAGATTTTGGGAGCGGTGTTCTGACTGATACGGAAACCACGGGCGACGGAGATGTTGTGCTGCCGATGGGTGGCGGCGATCCCGACACCGAGCTCCACGTCATAGCCGATCCCAGCTTCGAGTCGGATACGCTCGCTGGATGGTCGGGTGACGGAAACGGCTCTGTTCTCGTTGGGGGCGTCATCGAAAATATGTTATGGGCTTCCGATGGTGACGGGGCTGGTATTGTATTGTTCAACTCAGGCTATTATTACGATAGAGGAGATTGGGGCGCCCTGATACAGCCTGTAGACTGGACGGGAGTTGATACGCTCGTGTTTGACTATGCCAGCTTCGGTTATGCGAATCTGTTAATAGCAGAAGTCTATATTGGAGATACGCAGATTTGGTCGCGCAACGGAAGGAATGCTTCCAATCGACCGAACTATATATCCGCGGTCTATGATGTAAAGAAAGATGTTTCATCTTTCGAGGGTGTGCAGAACCTGTCACTCGTAGCCCAGTCTAAGGTTTCGGGATGGTTTGATGCCGGGATACTGTGGGACAACCTGCGGACTTACGGACCGGGTGTCGGTGTAACGTCCGGCGAGATTATTTCAAGTGCAATTGGCATTGGCGACAACGATACGTGGCACATTTTGACATTCGATGCAACAACGCCAGACGGGACGGAGCTGACCCTTGACGTATTGCCGGCGGAGGGCGTGGATCCGATTCCGGGCTACGTGAATATTCCCAGCGGAACCGATCTTGGCGGTCTCGGTGAAAGGACAATCCGCCTTCGGGCGAATCTTTCAACGAGCAACCCGGGTGTTTCACCCATGCTGCACGATTGGTCGATCTCTTACACAGATGCCGCCCGTGAAAGCAACTGGTCCAATGTAGTTCCCTCTGCATCGATAAACAGTAAATGATTTAATGGAAAACCACGGGATTGATCCGGATTGATACAGGGGCTGTAAGCTTCAGACTTACAGCCCTTGTTTTTTGTTCCGTTTAATAAAATTCTCCTGAATCTTTTACTGTCTCTGCCCACAGGATGCGTTATGGCGAAGCCGGGTAGAGAAATTTCCCCCGTTTTTCTTTTCTTATTTTCTTTCTTTATATGCGAGTCGCAACGGGTATAATGTCGGTATGGAAATATTTTATATTAGTAAGGGAGTACATTTAGCGAATGGCGGAAGTATTTAAGAAAAGAATAGTCAAGCTGCTCAGGCACAGCGATTATGAGCCGCTCAAGCTGGCGCAGTTGGCAAAGGCGCTGGGTGTAAGCTCGGAGAATTACGAACATTTCAAGGCGGAATTCGACCAGATGCGGCGGGCCGGTCACGTCGTAATCGGCGCCAAGAACCTGATAAGTCTGCCGTCTTTGAGCGGCCAGATTGTCGGGACTTTCAGGGCGAATCCCAAGGGCTTCGGTTTTATAACACCGCTCGAAACCAATACGCACGGTGATTTGTTCATCCCGCCGGATTCGACCGCCGAGGCCATGACCGGTGACGTTGTTGTTGCAAAGGTCAAGAAGAGCGGCAAGAAGGATGGGCAGATGCGCGCCTCCGGCGAGGTGATTCGGATTCTCGAAAGGGCTCAGAACAGGTTTGTGGGCATGCTGACTAAACGTCCGGAAGGGTGGTTCGTTCAACCGGACGGCAGGAGTTTTGTCGAGCCGATTTCAGTTGACGATGTCGGTGCAAAAGGGGCAAAGGAAAAAGACAAGGTCGTGGTCGAGATACTTTCGTATCCGAGCGAGAAGTATCTGGCACGCGGCGTAATCATCGAGGTGCTTGGCAAGGCGGGTCGATACGATACGGAGATAAAATCGATAATCGCCCAGTTTCATCTGCCGCTGGAATTCGACGCCGATTGTAACGAGCAGGCCCACAGGGCCGCCGTCGACTTTAAGCCGGCGCAAACCGACAAACGGGTGGACATTACAGGTAAAACCATCGTTACGATAGACCCGCCCGATGCGAAGGATTTCGACGATGCGATAAGCCTCGAAACCGATTCGGACGGCAACTGGGTTTTGGGTGTCCACATCGCCGATGTGAGCACCTTCGTGACGGTGGATTCGCCGCTGGATGTCGAGGCGAAGCTCCGGGGCAACAGCATCTATCTGCCGGGCAAGACGATTCCGATGCTGCCGGAGGTTTTGAGCAACGGAATTTGCAGCCTTCAGCCCGACCAGAAACGGTATGTTAAAAGTGCGTACCTGACTTATGACCGAGAGGGCAATATCCTTCGAAGAAGTTTTGCCAATTCCATAATATGCTCGACCCAGCGTCTGACATACCTGCAGGCCGACGGGATTCTGAAAGGTCACACCAAAGACACAAAGCCGGGAGTTATCAAGCTGTTAAAAAATATGGAAACGCTCAGCCGGGCCATAGAAAGAAGAAGGACAAAGAACGGCATGATACATCTTGATTTGCCCGAGACCGAGCTTGAGATGGACGCCGCGGGGCAGGTGGTCGATGCTCATCCGGCGGACGACTGCTATCCGCATACGATTATCGAGATGTTCATGGTCGAGGCAAACGATGCGGTTGCCTCGTTGCTGGATAAGCTTAATATTCCTTTTCTCCGGCGGATTCACCCGGAGCCGGATGTTTTGAGCATGAAGAAACTCGCCGAGCTGGTCAGGGCGTTCGGATACAGTCTGCCGAGAAATCCCGATCGCAGGGCGATTCAGGATTTGCTGGGCGCCGTCAAGGGGGCGGAATGTTCTTTCGGTGTGAACCTGGCGGTTCTGCGTAGCTTCGAAAAGGCCCAGTATGCGCCGCTGAATATCGGCCATTACGCACTGGCTTCGACTCATTACTGTCACTTTACAAGCCCCATCCGCAGGTACGCGGACCTGCTTGTCCATCGCGCCCTGGAATGTTACCTGCAGGATCGTGTCGATTCGACAAAGCAGTCTGCTGCTACACAGGACCTGGTTGAGATCGGCAAGCACATAACCTTTACCGAACAGCGAGCTGATGATGCGGAACATGAATTAAAGACCGTGCTGATATTGCAGATGTTGAGCAAAAAAATCGGCCAGCAGTTGGATTGTGTTGTGACCGGCCTGACGGGCTTCGGTATATTCGTGCAGTCGAAGAAATACGGCATCGAGGGTCTTATTCGGATGGTCGACCTGGGACCGGAGCAGTGGAAATATAACGACAAAGCTCATTGCATCACCTCACAGAGTTCCGGCCGCAGTGTCTGCCTTGGGCAGGTGATGAAGGTAAATATCGTCTCGGTAAATATCCCGGCCCGCCAGTTAAACGTTGCTCCAGCCGAGCCGCTGGTCGGCACGGTCCGAAAGACAAAATCCGATAAGATACGGAAGAAAAAACCAAAAAAAGAACGCACTCGCAAACGCCAGAGAAGAAAAAAGAGATAAACCGGCGTATGGCCGATTCTTATGCATCTTAATATTTAAGCACCTCATTTGTTGTATTAAGGTTTGACATTTTTCAGCAATTTTGTAACAATTCTTAATTCGTGATTCGTGGATTGTGAATCGTGAGTTGATAATACAGATAAGTGTTGAATGAAAGTAAAAAGTTACAAAGAATTAAATGTTTGGAAAAAGGGGATGGAAATAGTTGAGTGTATATACGATATTACAGAAAAGTTCCCACAAAAGGACTTATATGTACTTACATCACAAATACAAAGATCGGCAATAAGTGTACCATCAAATATTGCAGAAGGTTTTGCCCGTGGACATACTGCCGAATACAGAAGGAAGATTTAGATCATGAGAGTCGAATGTTAATGAATTTAATCAAGAGTTTAATTAAAAATGTAAAGCCATAATTACGAATCGCGAATCACTAAACACGAGTCACGATTTTTGGAGTAAATAAAATGAAAGCATCCCAGATGCAAAAAGGTCAGACCATAATAATTGACGGCAAGTTGTACGCTATTGTGGATTATCAGCACGTCAAATTAGGTAAAGGCGGGGCGGTCTATCAGACGAAGCTCAAGAGTATCGCGGACGGCTCGATCCAGAATGTTCGCCTGCGCTCGGAAGAGAATGTCGAAGAGGCGTTTCTTGATAAACGGACTTATGAATACCTGTATTCTTCCGGCAGCAACCACATTCTTATGGATACCACAACATACGACCAGATTACTCTCGACGACGATGCATTCGGCGACGGGCAGAAATATCTCAAGCCGAATACCCAGTTGCAGGTAAGCATGTTCGAGGGCAGGCCGGTTATTGTAACTTTGCCGATAACGGTGGATCTGGCGGTCGTCGATACGCCGCCCGAGATCAAAGGCGCTACCGCCACGAATCAGAACAAGCCGGCGACACTGGAAACCGGTCTTGTTGTGCAGGTGCCGTGCTTTGTCAAAATCGGTGACCTGCTTCGAATTGATACTCGCACATGTGAGTATATGACAAGAGTCAAGGAATAAACCGTCAACGTCATTCCCGTTCAGGTGTGTACAGGATTGACAGGAGAACGATAGTGTTAGGAAAAGTAAGCAAGACACTTGTTAAGGTTTTCGGCTCACGGAACGAGCGGCTGGTAAAAAGTTATATGGCGGTCGCAAAGAATGCCGGCCAGTTTGAGGAGCAGATAAAGAATCTCGACGACGAGGCGCTGAAGGCCAGGACCGCCGAGTTCAAGGCCGCCATAAAGGCGGGGACCAGGGCGGAGGATATATTGCCGGAGGCCTTTGCGGTTGTCCGGGAAGCGGCCAGGCGGAATGTCGAGATGCGGCATTTCGACGTGCAGCTTATCGGGGGCAATGTACTTTTCGACGGCAAGATTGCCGAAATGGCTACCGGCGAAGGCAAAACTCTGGTGGCGACGCTTGCGGCGTACCTGGTTCATCTTACCGGCAGGAAGGTGCATGTCATTACGGTCAATGATTATCTGGCCAAACGCGATGCCGAGTGGATGGGGCCGATATACCAGGCTCTTGGCTTGACGGTGGGCGCGATTCAGGCGGATATGGACACGGCCGGCGACGAGCGGAAAAATCAGTATGCATGTGATATAACCTACGGTACGAACAACGAGTTCGGTTTCGATTACCTCCGCGACAATATGAAAATGTCGCTCGAGAAAATGGTACAGGGACCGCTGCAATATGCGATCATCGACGAGGTCGATTCGATTCTGATAGACGAGGCGAGAACCCCGCTGATTATCTCCGGCCCGGCCTTCGATGATGTCACCAGGTACAAGAAGGCCGACCAGGTCGCCCGAAAGCTGATAAGCCTTCAGAGCAGCTACGACCAGATTAAAAAACGAATCGATTCGGCCGAGCGGACGATAGCCAACGCCCAGGGCGAGCTGGCGGAAGCGAAAAAAGACAAAGAAAACGAGCGAATCGAAAAGGCTCAAAAAGCAATCGAAAAAAGCCAGGTCGAGCTCGAAGCCGCTCAGGCCAGATTGACGGAAGCTACACAATATTATGAAGTCGAATACGATAAAAAAGCGGCCAATCTTACACACGAAGGTGTAGGGGCCGCTCAGGAGATAGCGGGGGTTGGGTCGTTCTACACGGGGGCGAATGACGATTGGGATAAACTCCTCCGACAGAGCCTGCGCGCCCATGTGACATTCGAGAAGGAAAAAGACTATGTCGTCATGGACGGCAAGGTCATCATCGTCGACGAGTTTACGGGCCGATTGATGCACGGCCGGCAGTGGTCCGACGGGCTGCACCAGGCGGTCGAGGCAAAGGAAGGCGTCACCATCAAGGAAGAAAGCCAGACGCTTGCCACTATCACGCTGCAAAATTTCTTCAAACTCTACGACCAGATAGCGGGCATGACCGGCACCGCCGAGACCGAGTCCGAAGAGTTTATGAACATCTACAAGCTCGACGTTGTCGTGATACCGACCAACATGCCGTGCATCAGGGACGACCGCGAGGATGTGATATACAAATCCATGCGTGAAAAGTTCGACGCAATCGTGGAGGAGATTAACCGTATCAGCTCGGAGGGCAGGCCGCTGCTGATAGGTACCATCAGTATCGAGAAAAGCGAGGCCCTGTCTGCGGCCCTGATGAAAAGGTACGGTCTGGAGCATGAGGTGCTCAACGCCAAGCAGCATGCACGGGAAGCTCAAATCGTTGTCAAAGCCGGTCAGCAGCACCAAGGCCGCGACGGCTCGATGCGGGGCAACGTGACAATCGCGACGAACATGGCCGGTCGCGGCACCGATATCAAGCTCGGTCCGGGCGTGGCCGACATCGGCGGACTTCACATTCTCGGCACCGAGCGTCACGAGGCCAGGAGAATCGACAACCAGCTTCGCGGACGCGCAGGCAGGCAGGGTGACGCCGGCTCCGGCCAGTTTTTCCTGAGCTTCGACGATGATTTGATGCGAGTCTTTGCCCCGGAGTGGACCGTCAAGGCGCTCTCCTGGATCGGGTGGGAGGAAGGCCAGCCGATTTACCACAAGAGGATAAGCAAAGGCATCGAGAAGGCCCAGAAGAAAGTCGAAGAGAAAAACTTCGAGACCAGAAAGAGCCTTCTCGAATACGATGAGGTGATGGACTACCAGCGGAAGATTTTCTATTCGCGCAGAAAGCAGATTCTGGCCGGAAAAAAGCTCAAGGAACTCATCCAGGAGATGATAGATTCCGCTATTGAAAATAGCTGCAAAACGATACTCGGCGGTGACTATCCTGTCAGGTGTATCGAAGAATGGGCACGCGTCAATTTCAGCGTCGATTTGAAACTTTCAAATATTGCCGATACCACTGTCGAACAGATCGAGATGAGGATAAAAGAGCAGGCGAAGGCCGAAGTAACCAACAATATCTCGCTGTCGATGGGTGAGTATCTGGAGGACTACAGTGACCCGAAGACGTGGGACATCTCCGGCCTGTGCAAGTGGGCGATGAGCACATTTAAGGTTAATTTAAGCCCGTCGAAGGTCAAAAGCCAGTCGCCGGAAGAAATCGAGGAGCAGTTGGCCGCCGCCGCCGCCGAGCAGGTCGACAAGAAGGATTGTATACAACTGGTCGATTTTCTAAAGGAGGATTTTGCCGTCCGCAAGTTCGCCGAATGGGCGCGTGCCAAGTTCGACGTGAAACTGGATGTCACCGAGCTTGCCCGGCTAAATGCCGCTCAAATACGCAAGCAGCTTGCCGATAAAGTTGCAGAAAGATATAAGCGACGGGAGATTGAGTACCCGGTCGAGTTTGCGATGAACATGGTATACGGCCCACAGGGGACTAACGTGTATGCGTTCGAAACGCTTGCCGACTGGGCCAACAAAAAATACAATGCGAATTTGACGGCCGAAAAGATTCAGGATGCCAAGCCGCGCGCGCTGCAAAAACAGCTTTTGGAGTTGAGCGAGAGTTTTAATGACGGCCAACTGGAAAGGGAAATTTCAGAAAAAGTCGCCGCATTTAATAAAACGGAACTTCTCAAGTGGGCGAACGAGAGGTTCGATGCGTCTTTGACCGAGGCCGATATTTCCGGTGATGGGGCCAAATCCGAAGAAATATTAGCCGAACAGGCGAGGGAATTTTTCCGTTCTGAGCTTAGTGACCTTGAAAGATATGTTTTAGTGCAGGTTTACGACAGCACGTGGAAGGACCATCTCTACTCGATGGACCATCTCAAGAACAGTATCTGGATGCGTTCGCTGGCCGAGAAAGACCCCAAGACCGAATACAAGCGTGAAGGCTCCCGGATGTTCGATGAGATGCTCGAAGCAATCGAAGACCGTGTCACCGATATTATCTTCAGGGTACATTTAGAGGCCGGGGCCAGGGCCAGGAGCGTCTGGAACGTCAGCCAGACGAAGCACGATGAGGTCGGCCAGTTTGCAATGGCCGAACGCCAGCGCGCCGCCGCCCAGGCGCCGCAGGGCGAGCAGGTGGTGAAGCAAATAAAGCTGGAGCAGCCCAAGGTCGGCCGCAACGATCCGTGCCCGTGCGGAAGCGGGAAGAAATACAAGAAATGCCACGGACAAAACGCCTGAGAATTGTCTAAAGGAGAGAAAAATGTTCAACGGAATTTTCCACGTCCCCCGGCCGGCAAACGAACCCTGTTTGGATTATGCGCCGGGCAGCCCTGAACGTGCAGCGTTGTCCGCGAAACTGAAAGAGATGCTCAAACAGCAGGTCGAAGTGCCGATGATAATCGACGGTAAAGAAGAGCGCAGCGGCAAGCTTGCGGATATTCGCTGTCCGCACGACCATCAGCATCTTTTAGGCAGGTACCACCAGGCCGGTGCGGACTATACGAAAAAGGCCATCGATGCGGCTGAACGTGCGAAAAAAGATTGGGGGCGGATGCCGTGGGAATCCAGGGCTATTATTCTGCTCAAGGCCGCCGATTTGCTGGCGGGAAAGTATCGGCAGATTCTTAACGCGGCCACCATGCTCAATATGAGCAAGACGCCGCATCAGGCGGAAATCGATTCTGCGTGCGAGCTGATTGACTTCTGGCGTTTCAATCCTCATTTCATGGAGAAAGTTTACGGCGACCAGCCGATATCCTCGCCCGGCATGTTGAACTATATGGAACATCGTCCGCTGGATGGATTTGTTCTGGCGCTGACACCTTTTAACTTTACTTCGATTGCGGGCAATCTGCCGACGGCGCCGGCACTGATGGGTAATACGGTCATCTGGAAGCCGGCATCGTCCGCGGTGCTGCCGGCGTATTATATAATGAAAATCTTAGAGGAGGCCGGAATGCCGCCCGGCGTAATCAATATGGTTCCGGGCCCCGGATCGGTTGTCGCGCCGCCGGCGCTGGACGATGCGCGACTCGGCGGAATCCATTTTACAGGGAGCACAGAAGTATTCTCCAAAATCTGGCAGCAGGTCGGCGAAGACGTGCTCAAATATGTTTCGTATCCGAGAATCGTCGGCGAGACCGGCGGCAAAGACTTCATATTCGCACACAAGAGCACCGATATCGATGCACTGGTAACAGCCATGATTCGCGGCGCGTTCGAGTACCAGGGGCAGAAATGCTCGGCCGCTTCGCGTGCGTATATTCCCGATACAATTTGGCCCCAGGTTGAAGAGCGGCTGGTAGATGAAATTGGAAATATCAGGATGGGAGATGTCACCGACTTCGGGAATTTTATGTGCGCGGTCATCGACAGGAAGGCGTTCGATACGATTCGAGAATATGTCGAGTATGCCAGGACCTCGGCTGATTTGGATATTATCACCGGCGGCGGATATAATGACTCGAATGGATATTTTATAGAGCCGACGGTTGTGGTAAGCAAAGTGCCGAAGTCGAAGCTGATGGTCGAGGAGATATTCGGGCCGGTCCTGACGATTTACGTTTATCCGGAAAACGAGTACGAGGATACGTTGCAGATTTGCGATGAGACCTCGCCGTACGGGCTGACCGGGGCGATATTCGCACTCGACCGAAAAGCGATTGTCAGGGCGATGGACGTACTGCGTCATGCGGCCGGCAATTTCTATATCAACGACAAGCCGACCGGAGCGGTTGTCGGGCAGCAGCCGTTCGGCGGCTCGCGCGCATCCGGCACCAACGACAAGGCCGGCAGCGCGCTTAACCTCGCACGCTGGGTCTCACAGCGAACAATAAAAGAGACCTTCCTCCCCCCGCAAAACTTCCGCTACCCCTACATGCAGGAAAGATAAAAATTCCTGCAATAGCAATACAAAAGCAACAAGCCGAATGCGTGAAACTGAATGTCTTGGTGCCTTCGGCTTTGTTAGTTTGATATAACAGGCTCTTAGCCTTCGTTAGCTACCGCCGGTGCTTCCTTTTTCGGTTTAGCTTCGGTTTCCTTGGTTTCTTCAGCTTTCTCGACGTCCTGGGCTTTCTCTACTTCCTGGGGTTTCTCTACTTCCTGAGCTTTTACGGTTTCCTGAAACTCGTTTTCCTGGTTCGGGCTTGCGAGTCTTCTTCGCATTTGATTTTCTATTGCGGCTTCTTTTTGTTCCTGGATTTCGATACGCCTGCGGATTTCCTGTTCGAGGTCTCTGTTTATCTCATCTCTCTCGCGCAGGTGCGTTCTGAGCAGGTTGTTTTCCTCACGAAGCATCTGGATCTTTCTTTCCATCTGCTCGATGAGTTTCTGCCGACTATTGACCAGCATTTCCGTTCGCTCAAGATGCGCAATAAACAGATCTCTTATTTCGTTGCCCATATTCATAACATTTTCCAGTCCGAATTCCGGGCGCTGCATTTCCTGCGGTTGTGGTGATGGAGGCTCCGGCTCTATCATCATGGGTTTATCCGGCAGCCCCGTTTCACGCCTTAGATCAGCCACAATTTCTTCGGCCTTATGTGTCATTTCTCTTAGATGTGTGAGCTGCTCCTCTGCCTCACGGAGTCTTATTTGCCGATCCTGGTTCATTTGAGCTTCGATTCCCTGAGGGATTTCAGATATACTGACTTCCATTACCTCAATGGGTTTTTCACCGGTTTCTTCCGGTTTCACCGCTTCGGCGGTTTCGTTTGGCTCAGTTTTCGCCGCTTCGGCTGTTTCAGTTTGTTCAGCTTCAGGTACCTGCTGGATTGTCTGCTCAGCATCCTGTTGAGATGATTGCTGCTCCTGTTGGGTTTCCTGCTTTTGTTGGAGTATTTGCTCCTGTGCTCCTGCCTGTTGTTCTGAGACTATTCCACTAAACATCAGTGCTGCAACTGCAATAAAGATGATGATCCTGTTGGCGTGTTTCATAATATTCCTCCTTAAATATAAAATTGGTAAAAAAGTTTGTTATCGACCGTTAGAGGATGATTAACATAAACGTCCGAAAAAATCAATAGAATCAATTAAAAATTTGTAAATTTATAGAAAATTAATAATTTGGGTAATTTGCCATGCTCCTAAAAGGGGCTGTTTACAGAGGATACGTAGTATTCTGACTAAAAGTTCAGAGTTTCAAGCTACTGAGCCGATGATAGTTGTAGAGTGTGAGGGGATTATTAGTTTTTTGGTGATATGAATGGCGTTTAAGCATATAAAAACCAAGTTTTTGGGCCTGATTGTGGTCGTATTAGTGTTCGGGGGGCTGGCGTATCTGTCCCGCGGGCCGTATAAAATGGCCGTGACGATACATGAGCTTCTCAAGGAAAATAAGCAGCTTAGACAGGCCATAACCAACCTGACCCAGGAGGACCAGATAGGTTTCGCCAAGGTGATTAAGCAGTGGATAGAGGATGGCAAACTCTTTACGACATTAAAGTTCGTTGAGACCGCCAGGGACGACAAGCTCAAACGCATACTGGAAAAAGAATATACGATTGAGGGCGATATAGTTCATTTTGATGCGCTGATAGTAAAATTTGACGGCAGGATGGTAATGGACGGCAAGGCGAGGGCATTGTATCTGTGGCGGCGGATTTACGGCGAGACAATGACGCCGCAGCAGGGTTTTGCAATTGAAGAGCCGGGCACCGAACCTCTCAGGTACGGCGACCTGCTCAAAGCCTTGCCAATCGAGCACAGGCAAATGTTCTGGTCGAATATCTGGGATCTGGCAAACGATAACGAGAAGCTCAAACAATATGACATCGTGGCTATCTACGGGAACGTCATCTATACCAGGCTCAAAGAAGGGCTTATATACATCTTCAAAATCGATTCTTCCGGCCAGGTCACACCTGAAATCGTGCCGGATATGTAATTCATATCAAATTTGTTTTGTAAAACTTATCTTGCAGGGCATTTTCAGAATTGTAACCATACTCAATTTGTGTTGGTAATTGGTTAATGGTAACTGGTTATTTATAATTCGATGATTATTTAACCATTCACCAATAACCATTTAACCAATTCTAATATCGTTCCTTGTTGACGCCCGGCCGGATGTTGGTTATTGTATATATTAAGCAAACGGTCCGACTTTTAGTAGGAATTTGGAACAATGAAGGGAAGCACTGATTTTGATATCGTTGTGGTGGGGGGCGGCATTGTCGGGCTGGCCTCGGCCTATAAAATCTCGTTGAACCATCCCGGTGTTCGTATAGCCGTAATGGAAAAAGAGGAGGAGTTAGCTGCACACCAGACCGGTCACAACTCGGGCGTTATCCATTCTGGTCTGTATTATCAGCCGGGCTCGGTCAAGGCAATAACGTGTGCGAACGGGCGAAAAGAGCTCATTACTTTTGCCGAGCAGTATGAAATCCCTTACGAGATATGCGGAAAAATCATTGTTGCGACACGCGAAAAAGAGCTGGCCGACCTGGAATTGATTTTTCAGAGGGGCCAGGAAAACCAGATAGAAGGTATAGAAAAAATCGGGCCCGAAGAAATATTGGAAATCGAGCCGAATTGCGTTGGATTAGCAGGCATACGCGTACCGTGTACGGGGATTATCGATTTCCTTGAGGTTTCAAAAAAGCTGGCGGAATTAATAACCGTAAACGGGCCGGAAAACCAGGTCCTGACCTCGCACGAGGTAATGGGATTCGATAAGCACGATTTTTATACGATGGTCATGACGACCGACGGGAATTTCTCCGCCAGGTTCATTATCAATTGTGCTGGTCTTCAGTCGGACAGAGTTGCGAGGATGGACAATATCGATCCGGTTGTGAGGATTGTACCTTTCCGAGGGGATTACTATGAGCTGACGGAAGCTGCAAGAGACAAAATCAGGAATCTAATATATCCCGTTCCGGACCCGGATTTGCCGTTTTTGGGAGTTCATTTTACCCGTATGATTAACGGCGGCGTCGAGTGCGGGCCGAATGCTGTTTTTTCTTTCAAGCGGGAAGGTTACGGCAAGTTCGATTTCAATTTCAAAGATGCCTGGGAATCGCTGTCTTACGCCGGGACTTGGAAGCTGTTTCTGCGATACTGGAGATACGGACTGGGTGAATACGCAAGGGCATTTATTAAAAAACTGTTCCTGAGAAGTTTGCAGCGGCTTGTTCCTGCTTTGCAGGATGAGGATATAATACCCTGCAAGGCGGGCGTCCGTGCACAGGCACTCGGGCCGACCGGCGAGACGATAGATGATTTCAGGATAGAGAGGAAGAGCAATTCGATTCACGTCCTTAACGCGCCGTCACCGGCGGCGACTGCATCACTGGCTATCGGTGATTATATCTGCCGGATGGCCGCTGAGTATTTCAATCTGCCTAAAAGCCGAAAAGTCGAAGATGCAAAAACACCGAAAAAACGAAAGCGCAAGACGAAAAAGAAAACCAAAAAATCAACCGACGACCAGGAACCTCAGGAGTAATATCCTGTTTAACATTTAAGATTGCAGAGTAATTTAAGATGATAGATCCGGCGAGTAAGGACTATATTATCATTGTGCAGTGTGACATCGTCAAGCAGCGCTGCTCGGGCTATTTCTGCGAGAAGTCGTTCATTGAGCGGACGGGTGGTTTCGCCGGGTATCCGAAGGACAAAACGTATCGCGTGATTTATATGACGTGCGGGGGCTGCTGCGGCCGGGCCGTTCATCGCAAGCTCGCACACCTGGCACGCAATATCAAAAAGAAAGAGGCGATTGAGAAAGACAGAATCGTCGTGCAGCTTTCGTCCTGCATAACCAAAGACAACCATCACGCCCCGCCCTGTCCTCACTTGAATTATATCAAAGCACTGATTGCAAAGCTCGGCTTAGATGTGTGTGAGGATACGGTGATATCTGAAATGTCACAACAAAGACGCGAGGCGGGACTGTACAAGCTCGGGAACCAATAATTGAAATAAAAGGGACTTAGGATTATTACTCTGAAATGTGACAGCCCCATTTTGTCACTCTGAGGTGATTGGCATGTGATGAAAGAATAAAGCTTGAAGTTCCATTTTGGAACATCAAGTTGGGGCGGTATAAGAAAATTGCCACGTGCTTTTACGGAACAGGGTGTTGCAATGCTATCCAGTGTTTTAAGGAGCAAACAAGCAGTTGAGGTTAATATTGCCATTATGCGCATGTTTGTAAAGTTGCGTGAAATATTGGCTGTCAATGCAACGCTACGTCGTAAGATCGAATCTATGGAGCGACGATATGATGAGCAGTTCAAGCTTGTTTTCAAAGTGCTGTCTGAGATGGTAATGACAGAAGGTAAGCCGAAATCGCAGATAGGCTATCTTACCGAGTTTGAAGGTCATAAAAAAGGAAATTCAAAATCTAAAAAAGGTTAAGAGAAAATATGAAAGCTCAGGATAGTAAAGAGCGGCAGAAGGTGAAGTTTTCGTTTTTAAGGATTCTGACCGGTTCGGATTTGTCGCGGCGGCGATTGCCGTTTATGGCGATTGAAAGTGTAAAATCAGGTCCGGTGGTCTGGCTTACCGGCTGCATGCACGGCGATGAGGTCACCGGTATAGTGACGATTCAGGAAGTGTTTAAAACGGTACGAAAGCAGCCGCTGCTCAAAGGTGCTCTTTATGCCTTTCCTTTAATGAATCCGATCGGTTTCGAAGCTGCGTCGCGAAATATTACCATCAGCCGCGAAGACCTGAACCGTTCCTTTCCCGGTAGTAAGAACGGCTCCCTGGCCGAAAGGATCGCAGACATAATTTTTACAACAATCATGCAGACAAAGCCGACCCTGGTCCTCGACCTTCATAACGACTGGATGAAATCGATTCCGTATACGATAGTCGATCCTGATCCGGGGCAGGGTCATAACCAGGCGTACGAAAAGGCGAAAGCGGTCGCGGAAAAATCCGGTTTTCTGGTCGTGCTCGATACGGACGAAATTCAGAAGGCCTTCTCCTATAGTCTGCTCCAGCACAATGTCCCGGCTTTAACGATAGAACTTGGCGAATCGTATGTGGTCAATGAGGCAAACGTGGAATATGGAGTAAAATCGATTCTTGGAATTTTGGCTTATATGGGGATGATGGAAACCAAAGATGAAGCCTTCAGATTCGAGCTGCCGGAAGACATCAAAGGCAAGGCCCTGAAATTTTCCAGGGGGCCGTACAGCTCCGCCAGCGGAATTATCCGGTTCCTGGCTAAGCCCGGGCAGATGGTCAAAAAAGGACAGGCCATTGCCAAAATCTATAATACATTCGGCAAACTGCAGGATACGGTCCTTAGTTTGAATGATGGAATCGTCCTGGGTCATTCGGATTCGTCGGTGGCGTATCCGGGCGCGCCTGTCACGGCGTTTGGTATTATATAAACAGTCTTGAAAGTTATGCTTAAATATCAGGGTGACAGTCTGTTTGCGGAAATGGATTCCCGGTGTAATGAGGATGATGCGGAGAATGTTTGCGGTCATGTCATTCGGGTGGCGTTCGAATCTGCGGCCGATGCCGAGTTCGATTACCTTGTGCCCGATGAGCTTTGGCCGGTTCAGTCTGGACAGCGTGTAGAGGTTCCTTTCGGCAGGAAGGACAAGCTGCAAGTTGGTTTTTGTGTGAAAACCGAAAAGAAGGAACAAAGTGACAAAGGCGCAAAGGCACAGAGAAAAGAGAGAAGATTTAAGCTTAAAAGAGTTTCGGCAATAATTGATAATGAGCCGCTTGTTAATTCCGAGCTGATGGAGCTGGCTCGCTGGATTAGCGATTATTATGTTTGTCCGTTAGGGCAGGTTCTGGCCGCTATGGTACCGTCTGCGGTCAAGAGAGGTGCAGGGGTCAAAACACAAAACTGTGTTTATCTTGCTATCGGCGCCGAGGACATCGAAAAAACCGTCGAGCAGTTACGGGGTAAAAAGCAGAAACAGATTGTTGAGAAGTTGGCGGCGCTTCAGGCGTACGGGCGTGATTCGGCACTGGAGATGCAGGGTTTGATGAAAGTCATCGACTGCGGCGGCGAGCCGTTAAAGAGACTGGCTGAAAATCAAATCGTAAAAATCGTTCAGAAGTCGATCTTGAAATCTCTGCCTGCGATTCCGGAAGGGATGATGATAAAGCCTGAGGGGCCGATTGTCCTGAACGAAGACCAGCAGAAGGCCCTTGATTTTATACAGGGACAAATCGAAACCGGCGAATTTTCAGTGACACTTCTTTATGGCGTCACCGACAGCGGCAAGACCGAACTTTATATCAGGGCGATACAAGCGGTCCTGCAAAAGGGTAAAAGTGCAATCGTGCTGCTGCCGGAAATCGCCCTTACCGCCCAGACGGTCCAGCGATTCAGCCAAAGGTTTGAGAATATTGCCGTTATGCACTCGGGTCTGACCGCCCCGCAGCGGAACGTGCAGTGGCAGAAGATAAAATCGGGCCAGGCCAATGTCGTCATCGGCGCCCGCTCGGCGGTCTTTGCGCCGATATCGAATCTGGGTCTTGTTGTGGTCGACGAGGAACACGAGCCGAGCTATAAGCAGGACACTGTGCCGCGGTACAACGGCAGAGACGTTGCTATCAAACGTGCACAATCGGCAAACGCGCATTGCATCCTGGGCAGCGCCACTCCGTCGCTGGAGATATTAT
>CAZKYP010000024.1:0-11727 GCA_964556885.1 uncultured Pirellulales bacterium
GAAAACATCGGTCCTTCGATATTCAGCTCAGGTGTACAAATACAATAAACAATTAATAAGTATCTTTCATCTTTTGGCAGCCACATAATAATTTCCCCCGACTTTATAACCTTTTTAATTTATTTTGGCTTTCCTGTCATTCCTAACAAAACACGAGTATCCGGAATCAATAATCGAGTATCCAGCATCTATCGTGCTAACTGGAAGTTATGTTCGCCTACGAGCTGTTTCATCTTGCGGCAGAATTCGATGTCGGGATTGACGTTCAACTCCCTGCCGGCGGAGGCGTAGACTTTTCCTTTTCCGGTTTTGACCGCAACATAAACCGGGCTTCTGCCCTTGTGGTGCTCACAGATGCTCTTTATCATGGCCACCTTTTCTTTCGTGACATCCTTCGAATCGAGCTTTATCCTGACCTTGGCCGCCAGTTTCTCCCTGACATCCGCCAGCGGTATCACCTCTTCGGCAATGATATTCGGCGTCTCCCTGCGGTAATCGGCCTTGCCCTTGACGAAGACAACGGTATCGACAGCCACCATGTCACTGTGACGGTTCAGCACTTCGGGAAATAATACAACTTCGATCTGGCCCTGCAAATCCTGCAAGGTCAGAACAGCCATCTTCGAGCCGGCGCTGCGGCCGGACTTTATCAGGTTATATCTGATCTTCGTAATCATTCCCCCGATCACCACCTGCTTTTCGCCGCTGGACTCGGCCAGCTCCGAGCTGTTGTGCGTTGAGAAGATATTAATCTCCTCGGCGTGGTGGCTGAGCGGGTTGCTGGTGACATAAAAACCGAGCACCTGCTTTTCATACGCCAGCATCTGCGGCTCCGGCCAGGGCGCCACGTGCGGCAGTTGCTTATGGTCCTGCGAATAATCGTCCTCGCCGGCTATCTTGCCGAAGAAGCTCATCTGGCCGCTCTGCTTGTCCGCCTGCAGACTCGCGCCGTTCTCCATCGCCTTTTCAAGCCCGGCCATCATTTGCGCGCGGTTGCCGCCGAGCGCATCGAAGGCACCGGCCTTTATCAAAGATTCGAGCACCTGCTTATTCGCAGCTCTCAAATCCACATTCTCACAGAAATGAAAAAGGCTCTTGAATCCGCCGGTCTGCTCGCGTGCGGCGATAATCTGCTCGACCGCTTTTTCGCCGACTCCCTTGACAGCCGCCAGGCCGAAACGAATCACGCCCTTTTTCCGCTTTCCTTCCTCGTCACGCTCATACAGCGGCGTAAAATCGACGCCGCTTTCGTTTATATCCGGTGCAAGAACCTCGATATCCATCAGGCCGCACTCGGCGATATACTCGACAATCTTGTCGGTGTTGTCCATTTCGTAAGTCAGCAGTGCCGCCATAAACTCGACCGGCCAATGCGCTTTCATATAGGCGGTCTGGTACGCGATGAATGCGTAACGGGTCGAATGGCTCTTGTTGAAACCGTAGCCGGCGAACCGTTCGATAAGCTCAAATATATCCACGGCCTGCTGTTTTTTCAGCCCCTTGTCGACGCAGCCGGCGATAAATCTTTCCTTCTCCTTGGCGATTGTCTTTGCCTTCTTTTTGCTGATCGCCTTGATGAGCGTATAAGCCTCGCGCAGCGGGATGTCACCGAGCCGGTTGCAAATTCGCATCACCTGCTCCTGGTAAGTCATGATACCGTAAGTCTCTTCGAGGACCTCGTTCATAATCGGGTGCGGCAGCGACCATTTTGCGCCGTGCTTTCGGTCGATGTAGTCCGGAATAAGTATCATCGGCCCGGGCCGGTACAGTGCATTGGCGGCTATCAGGTCTTCAATACGGTCCGGTTCCATCTTAATCAGAAGGTTCTGCATACCGCCGGATTCGAACTGGAAAACGCCTTTAGTCTTGCCTGCGGAAAACAGCTCGAATACCTTCGGGTCGGTAATGTCAATTTTCTCGAGGTCGATATCGACGCCGTGGATTTCCCTGACGAGCTGGACCGACCTTTCTAATACGCTCAGTGTTTTCAGGCCCAAAAAGTCCATCTTCAACAGGCCGACCTTCTCGACCATCGGTCCCTCGAACTGGGTGACAATGTCCTCGGAGCCGGACGCCTTGTACAGCGGGATAAAGTTGGTCAGCGGCTCATCGGCAATCACCACGCCGGCGGCATGTATCGATGCATGACGCGCCAGGCCTTCGAGCTTGCGGCCGATGTCGATGACCTTCCTGGTCTGCTCGTCCTGCTCGTACGCCTGCTTGAGCTCCGGCTCGGTATTTAGGGCCTTATCGAGCGTCATATCAAGCGAGAACGGCACGAGCTTGGCCAACCTGTCCGCCTCGCCCAGCGGCACGCCCAGCACGCGGCAGACATCACGGATAACCGCCTTGGCCTTCATCGTCCCGAAGGTGATTATCTGCGCGACGTGGCCGTATTTCTGCCGGACGTAGTCGATGATTTGTCCGCGGTGGGCCTGGCAGATATCGATGTCGATATCCGGCATCTCGTTTCTTGCCGGATCCATGAACCGCTCGAACAGCAAATCGTACCGAATCGGATCGACATCGCACAATCCGAGACAGTAGCCGACCATCGTTCCGACGCCGCTGCCCCTGGCGCCGATTGGTATATTTTTATCATGTGCGTATTTGCAGAAGTCCCAAACGATAAGAAAATAGCTGGCGAATCCCTTCGATTCGATTACGTCAAGCTCCCTGTCGAGCCTCGCCTTGAGCTGGTCGGTGACTTCACCGTAGCGATGCTTCGCACCTTCGTAACATAATCTTGTCAGGTACTCCTCCGGCGTCGAGCCGTCCGAAGGCTCGAAACGCGGCGCGTGACGTGTCTTCAAATCAATCTCGACATCGCAGCGTTCGGCTATCGCCAGAGTATTGTCACATGCCTCGGCGGCCTCCGGAAAAAGCCGGCGCATCTCGTCGCTGCTTTTAAGATAGACATCCGAAGGATAAATCATCCTGTCGGGGTCGTCGGACCTTTTACCCGTGCTTATCGCGCAGAGGCAGTTATGGGCCTCGTGGTCGTCCTCGGTCAAAAAGTGCACGTCGTTCGTCGCAACAAGGCCGACGCCTAATTTGCCGGCAAGGTCGATAAGCCCCTCGCAGATATTCGGCCCGTCACCCTGATGTTTTTGTATCTCGATGAAGTATCTTTCGGGACCAAAGATTTTCAGGTAATCCTCGGCCGCCGCACGGGCCGCCTTTTCATCGCCGCAGGCGATAGACATTGCCACTTCGCCCTTGATACAGGCCGATGTGCATATAAGACCTTCGTTCAATTCGGCCAGGATTTCCTTGTCGATCCTCGGTCGGTAATAGAAACCGTCGAGAAAACCTGTGCTTGCCAGTTTGAGCATATTCTGATAGCCGATATTATTTTCCGCAAGGAGAATCAAATGATATGCGGCGTCGGAGATACTGGTCTTGGTCCTGTCGAAGCGGCTGGCCGGGGCGACGTACGCCTCTATGCCGATGATCGGCTTGATGTCGGCGGCTTTTGCTTTCGTGAAGAACTCGACGGCCCCGAACATGTTGCCGTGGTCGGTAACCGCCACCGAGCTCATACCGAGCTTGCCGCAGTGCTTCAGCAGCTTATCGTACGATATAGCTCCATCCAACAGCGAATACTGACTATGTAAATGAAGATGCGTAAATCCTTTACCCGACATAACTTATACCATCCTTCTTAGTCGTATGAACTTTTCCAATAATAGAACCACCCGCAACGATTGTCAATTGAAATGTTTCGGTCATCGCGAGCAAACCTTAATGTGAGCGAAACAAACGTAGAGTGTGTATTTGCGATAATAATTATTGTCAATCATCCGGTGATGTTTATAATGAAATCTCAATAGTGGATATTTGTGAAACCTTTTCCCTTTATCAGGAAAGAAATTATGGCAAGGATAATAAAGGTGCGATGTACGGGGCCCCAACAGCACGAAAACGAGATAGATCTGGAAGTTGTGCTGGGAACCGATGTCATACTATCCGGCTCACCGATAGATACCGGCCGGCAGATTCCGCACCAGATCGTCAGAAGATGTGACATTTGCGACGAGGGCAAAGTCGTCATCACACGGACAATGATTGAAGAAAGCCTTTGAGCCGATTTGACTTGCGAGCAGTTTAATTGTACCATCCGCTACAATTGTTAACTGAATTATTATTATTGATTACCATAGAATTATAATTGCGGGAAAATATATCCACATAACAGGAGAAATTATTAGGCAGCAGAACAAATATAAGGCACTAAAGAATGAAACTGCATTATTTCATATCTCTGTTCGCTGTGCTGTTAGTAATTATTTTGCTTATTTATTGTGTTCCTGCATATCACGACAAGTCTTATGTTTGTAAAAATACCGGTTCTTTTAAAGGCTATCGCCAATGGGCCTTTGGCACTAAGACCGGGCACTGGTACAGGAAATCCCCGCTCGAAGAATTTATGGAGGAAGAGGACCCGAACTTGCTGGTATGCCGCTGGACTTTCTTCTCCGGAGGAGGAAATAACATTTTCGGAAGAACCTTCATCTTCGAGGATGGTTTTCCAGGCGCCGTCACCAACTTAAGACACAGGGAACTAAAACTATGGGTACAGCATAACAAGCCCGAAGATGTCCGGCAGCTATACGACTTACTTGTGTCGGACGATCAGGATAAAATAAAAGAAAAAGTCAATCAAATATGGGAAGAATACCGAAGATACGAAGAAGAGAAAGCTCCTCGATAAATGATTTATGTTGAGAACGTGTCAAAAGCCAAGTATGCTATTTGCATGGTTAAAAAACTGAGAGCTAAAATTATAAAGACAATCAAAGATAAATACGTCCAGTTGGATATCCTGCTATATTCGGTAATTTTTATTGCAATCAGTTTCCTAATTTTTAATGGAACCAAAGCAACAGGCGCTAAGAATAATCACTCGTGGCAGCTAATTGACAGTGCATACGGAAATTCCGGAAGCGGCGGCGAGCAGCAGGTTTCTAACAGTGAGCCGAACCTTACGAGTATTGTTTATATGGCCGTGAATTTTTCCGGTGACCACCTCGAAGGCAGGGACCTGTCCATGAAAACATTCACACTGACGGCGTTTCACGGGGCACAGCTCCAAAAAGCAAGTCTGCGATATTCGGCTTTCGTCGTAACTGATTTTTCCGGAGCACAGCTACAGAACGCCGACATGTCCGGAGCGGCCTTCGTGCTCTCAAATTTCTCAGGGGCACAGTTGCAGAACGCCAATCTTTCCGGAACACAATTCCGCCTTGCGTTATTCGCCGGAGCGCAAATGCAGGGAGTGAACCTCGAAGGGGCGGACCTGGCATTCGCGAATATCAGGGGCATAAACAACTGGCGGCAAATCCGCAGTATCAAAAACGCCAATATTTATAAAATCAAAAATCCGCCCGAAGGATTCGTCGAATGGGCCATGCAAAACGGCGCCGTCAGTATCAGCCCTTCCGAACAGTCGGAAAACCGGTAGAATTAAAAACGGAAAGATTGAATTATAAGGGGGCATAAAAAAAGGGTTGCAGTAGTATAAGATTGTTATATAATCTATTGAAATTTGAATAAGCCAGGGGAGCTGACGGCCCGGCGTAAAGGCCCGAAGCTGAGAGTTGACCCTAAGAACCTGCTCGGGGTAATGCCCGCGAAGGGAGGCGAAAGAAAGATATTCGAGGCACTCCTTTTGCAGGGGTGCCTTTTTTTGTTCAAAATGAAAGGGGAACGAAAATGATAGAGACTGATATTTCCAGGGTAATAACGGCCGAATACAACAGGAAGCTGACCGAGCATCTCGAAAACGATGTTGTTATCGTCGGGGCCGGGCCCGCCGGCCTGACCGCGGGGTACTACTTGGCGAAGGCCGGGTACAAGACCGCCCTTTTGGAGCGAAAGCTCTCGACGGGCGGCGGCATCTGGGGCGGGGCCGCAGGCTACAACGTCGTCGTAACGCAGGACAGCGATATCCCGGACGAATTCGAGATGACCTCGAAAAAACAAAAGGGCCTGTACATTTACGATTCGGTCGAATTCGCGACGGCCCTTGCATTCAAGGCAAAGAAGGCCGGACTCACAATCTTCAATCTGACCGAGGTCGAAGACGTGATAATCAAGACCGACGCCGTCGAAGGCGTCGTGGTCAATCATTCGGCCATAAAAATCGCAGGGCTGCACGTCGATCCGTTCTGCATCGCCTCCAAATACGTCATCGATTCGACAGGCCATCCGGCCGAGGTCGTCGAGATGCTGATAAAAAGAAAACCGAACCTTTTCCCGAAGGGGATACAGGAGAGCTTCATGGACGTTGAAAAGGCCGAGGCCGGAGTGGTTGGAAAAACCGGCGAGATTTTCCCGGGGCTTTTTGTCGCCGGCATGTCCGTATGCGCGGTGTTCGGCCTGCCGAGGATGGGACCGATTTTCGGCGGAATGCTCAAGTCGGGTAAAAAAGTGGCTGAGATGATCGATGAAAAATTGCAGTCTTCCAACACGTAAAGAGTGTTTCGATATACTGGCCCTGTATAACGTCCCGCCGCACATCGTAAAACATTGCCGGGTCGTGGCGAAGGTGGCCGTATTCCTTGTACAGAAGCTAAAAGAAAAAGGCTTCGAGCTGGACGTCGAGCTGGTGGACCGGGCCTGCCTGCTGCACGATGTCATGAGGATGTGCGATACAAAGGAATCGGATTTCCATGGCTTTATGCAGGGCCTTTCGGAAGAAGACAAATTAAAATGGGGGCGGCTCGGTGCAAAGTACAGGGGTATGCCGCACGAATACGCCGCTTTCGATATCCTCAAACAAAAATATCCGGCTCTCGCCCTGACCGTAAGAAAACACAGGTATATGGGGTTGCTGTCCGAGCAGGACAAGCCGGAAACATGGGAGGAAAAAATAGTTTATTACGCCGACAAGAGGGTAATGCATGAAAAAATCGTGTCACTACAAGAACGGCTCGACGAAGGTCACAAAAGAAACTATCATCAGCACGGCTCAGAGGCCCAGAGCAGAAAAAACACGGCGATGGTCGATCCCCTGATATTTCAAATGGAGCAGGAAATTTCGAAGGCCGCCGGTTTTGATGCAGCCGGGGTGACGGAGAAACACATAAACCCTAATTCAAATAAGGACGCAGGAGAATAATTACGCGGGCTTTCAGCCGTGAGGTCTTTTCGTGGCTCTTATACCGGAAATTACCGTGACCGTCAGCATAAGCACGTATGTCACCGTCGTAAACCAGTTTCCCCACGCGGCTGTCTGGACATGGGCCATTTTGATTATAACCGTTCCGATGGCAAATGACTGCAGGAACATCTTTATTTTGCCTGATTTTGTTGCGGCGAAATTGATGCCTCGCGCCTCGGCAATATGACGCAACACCGTGACATAAGCCTCGCGTGCGACCAGGACGGCCAGAGTCAGCCAGTGAATTACCGCCAGCGATGCGGGGCCAAGCTCGAAAAGTCTCGGCTGTCCGATAAGGGCAAAGCAGGTAAATGCCCCGCATACCAGGATTTTGTCGGCGAGCGGGTCCACCATCCGGCCGAACTTGCTGGTGACGTTAAGCCTGCGTGCGGCTATGCCGTCGGCGATATCGGTCAGGCCGGCGATTACAAAGAGAATAAAGGCGATGTCAAGAAAACCGGGAAACGACACTTCACCCTCGGCGTAATACGGCGGGGCCATCAGAATCATCGCCAGAAATACAATCGTCAGTACAAGCCGCCCCATAGTCAGGATGTTCGGAATCTGTTTCAGCATGGCACTAAGTTTACTCTTTAGGAAATTTCTCAACAAGAAATAATATTATCCGACATGCGAAAATTTCCGTCCGGGCCTTTTTTTTTAGAATTCAACGCTAAATCCGCTCGACGATTAAATCGTAGTCTCTCGTCCCCACAACTTTCGTTTCCACGAAACACCCCGGCTTCACCGAGCATTTATTTATTATACATACGCTGTCAATATCCGGTGCCTGGCCGTAGAACCGTCCCCTGCCGGTACCACCATCAACCGAATCGACAAGACAGGTAAGCGTTTGTCCGATTCTTTTTTCGTTTTTTGCAAAAACTATTTTTTGCTGGGTAAGCATCAGCTCTTCAAGACGCTGCTTTTTTATCCGTCCCGGCACCTGGCTGGGCATCAGTGCGGCGGCGGTTCCCGATTCGGGATAAAACTCGAAACAGCCGAGGGCGTCGAACTTCGCCCACTCGATGAAATCAACCAACTCCTCGAACTGCCGGTCCGTCTCGCCGGGGTAACCGACTATCAATGTCGTTCGCAATACAATATCGGACATGGCATTTCGCAATTTATCAATCAGTTTTTTCAACTGCCCGCCATCGCCGGGTCTTCGCATCGATTTCAAGATTTGCCTGTTCACATGCTGAATCGGCATATCAAGATAGTGGACGATTTTGCCGCTGTTGGCAATAACATCGATCAGTTCGTTGTCGAGTCCCGTCGGGTACAGATACATCAGTCGAACCCACTTCAGCCGGTCGATTTTCTCCATCTTTCTTAATATTGATGACAGGCCGCCTTTAATCTTCAAATCCCGACCGTAATATGTCGTATCCTGGGCAACGAGATTCAATTCGACCGCCCCCGCTGAAACCAGCTCTTCAGCCTCGGCTATAATCAGCTCCTGCGGCTTACTCCTGAAGCGACCTCTTATAGACGGTATCGTACAGAAGGAGCATTTATGATCGCAGCCTTCACTGATTCGCAGATAAGCCCAGTGGCCCGGTGTTGTGAGCAACCTTGTCCTGTCATCGAGAACTTTATTTTCATCTTCCTCTATTTTTTTATCAAGATAAGTCAGCGACTTATTCGAAGATATTACCTCCCTGATAATACGTCCTATAAAATCTCGGTTTTCGATATTTACTATAGCATCAACACCTTCAACCTCGTGCAATAAACTATCACCCATTCTGTTACAAAGACAGCCTGTAACAATTACTTTCTTTATCCGGCCGCTGCGTTTCAGGGCAACCGCTTCTTTTATAGCACCAAGCGACTCGGCTTGAGCCGGGGCGATGAAACCACAGGTATTGACAATCAAAATATCAACCTTATCGGACTCAGATGTGATTAACATACCCTCCTGGGCGATTTCAGCCAGCATACGTTCACTATCGATGGCGTTTTTCGGGCAGCCCAACGAGATGAAACTGACAATAACAGGTTGTTTTCGCAATTTAGCCATAAGTAAATATTATGAATCCTGAAAAATAACAAAAAAATAGGGCTTAGTCTAAGAAAAAGGGCTCCTTTTAATTAATTCTAACAGAATATGCTTGACGATAAATACAATATCAGCTACAATTTGATTCGGTTCCGTCATCTTCCGGGTCAAAAAAACTGAGGGCGGCAATAGAATCAAATTAATTATAGGACCCATAGAAGGAACGACGGGTATATATTATGACCAACAGCGGCCAAAAGTTCAGCCGCAGTCAATGGCCATTCATCGCTGTGACTGTAGTAATTTTTTTATGGACGGGGTGGAATTTCAATCTTTTTTCCCAAACTACCACCGAAGATGAAGCCACTGAGACTCTGCAAAAACTGCAAATCCATCACGTCCTCGAACCGAATGTTCCAACACCGGACATTTACAAAAGTCCACCGGAAATCGTCGAGCAAAAAGTAAACGACACTACAGAGTGGAAACTTTTCTACTTCTGCAAATACCTTACTTCCGAAGAATTGAAACAAATTATCCACGAGCAGTTTGCTACAAAACTCTTCGACCAAAAAGGCAAGGAAACAAAACTACCCGACTATACTGTAAGCAGCAACCCAGCCACGAACCAGTTGATTGTAAGGTGCCCTAATCGTGAGGACGCAGAGGCTGTGCTTAAAACACTGGAACAGGTAGACGTACTGCCGATTCAGGTCAAGATTGACTGCCTGATATCAGAAATTTACGCGGACTTCACGTTCGATAGGGAAACAACTATCGCAATTGATAATTTATTCGGCGAGGACATCGCGATGAAACCGGGCGGTACAGCCTTTGGAGCCGACGTCCAGCAGCTAATATCGGACGATGAGTATCTACCGGCGTTCCCGGGTGCTTCACTGAGGGAGCTTATACGCGCCAGAATGGGCCTTAAAATCGGATATTTAAGTACTGCCCATAATTTTGCTGCTCTTGTTGATCTGCTTGAGTCAAGGGGCTTTCTGAAAATCCTGATGAATCCAACACTCGAAATAGTCAACGGTAAAACAGCGAAAGTACAATCAACTCAACATGTACCACTGCAAAAAGTAACCAAGTACATACCCACTACCGGTGAATACCTTCCCCAAACCGAAACGGAATATGTGGATGTAGTCGACTCGCTTGAAATCACTCCGCACGTTTTCGCCGACGGCTACATCGGCCTTGAAACAACCATCATGCTCGGAGCAAAGAATACTCCCGATGGTGTAAAGCAGGTACCAATCCTTACAAAAAAAGAGATCACAAGCAAAGAAAATCGGATCCGGCAAGGTGAGAGCCTCATAATAGGCGGAATACGAAAAACCGAGAAATTCGGCGTCGCCCGGGGTGTTCCGCTGCTGAAAGATATACCCCTCATCGGTTTTCTGTTCTCCGGCGAAGATACCGAACAGCGGGCGGTCGAAACGATTTTCATACTGACCCCAACCATTTCCACCAATGGTCGTGCAACAGAAGAAGTAATGGCGGAGATCAACAGGAAACACCATGCCACAGAATCCGAAAAGGGTCTTAATAATATTATTACAGATCCATTCGGAATAAACTCCCACCAGCAAGCCAAGGAGAGCAAGGCCATGGAGGCCGAACATGTACGCCTGGAGGCCGAATCGGAAAAAGAAGACGCCCATATAGCAGCCAAAGAAGCAAACGATAGGGCTGATAAAGCAGAAAACGACGCCCAAAAAGCGACAGACGATGCGGCCAAGACCAAGGCAAAAGCGGAAAAAATGATGGACGAAGCCAAAGAGATGATGAGCAAGGCAGAAGCAAAATCCAAGGCCGCCGACGAAGCAATAGCCGCTGCGGAGCAAAAGAACAATGATTCGAACAATGTCCATGAACATGATGGTCCGCAGACCAAAAACGAAGAAAAAACAAATGAAGGAGCTGAAAAATCACCAGACGTATCCGAAAGGCCGAACGTAGAAGAAGAGCCAAAAGCATAAATCAACAAGATACGAAAAAAAGATTATAAATACGATCCCCGACTAAATGGTGTCTTTTGCTTTATTTTATCATTGGTCGTGCCGTATAGTGAGGTATCAACAAACAAAATAGATTCTCAGGAGGCACGGTATATGGACAATTTCATCAGCGGCAACCCAATAGGTAGTAATTCAGATTCGTCGATTCCCTTCGACAGCGCCGGTTCGGACGAACAAGGCGTTTCTCACGCTCCCCTTGATTTAGGCGGCAGTCCGTCGACTATGCCTGAACCAAAAAAGATCGACGTCCCCAAAGCGCCGGAAAGAAAACCTGCCGGGAAAATGGTTTCCACCGACCGAATCACCAGTGTAAAAACCTTCTTTACCAAGCTTCACGCCGGGGCCCTGGACTTCCTTGACGAACAAATCTCCGACTGGCTGAAAGCAAATCCGGAAATAACTATAAAACGGACAAATACCGCTACCGGCGAGGTCGTGGGTAAAAAGACCGAGCCAAATATCATAGTCACAATCTGGTATTAACAAGCCGATACATAAAATTACTGCATTTGTGGCAGGTTTGGTAT
>CAZKYP010000024.1:11827-24432 GCA_964556885.1 uncultured Pirellulales bacterium
ATGCCGAGCCTGCCAGGTGTGTATTTTCCCCATGATTAACCTTAAAACTTCCGGCAACCCACCCCATAAATTCGCATATCCGCCGGAAAAAATTATTAACATAAATCCTTGACATATCGCTTGATTTACATTAGCTTTATAAGGTTTATTCGTTCGTGCATAGCAAGAAATATCAATATTGTAGTTTGTTTGGAGATTTTTCGTGGCCAAAGAGTTAGCTCGTAAACTTATTAACGCAGGGGTACATTTTGGGCATGGTGTGAGTCGATGGAATCCCAAAATGGCTCCCTACATTTACACAAAGCGCGGCAATATCCACATTATCGACGTCAAACAGACACTCAAGGGTCTCCTGATAGCCAAGAAGCTCCTGGCCGATGTCGTAGCGACCGGCAAGGACGTCATCTTCGTCGGCACAAAACGTCAGGCTCAGAAAGCCGTTGAGGCCGTCGCGAACAAGTGCGGTATGCACTATGTCTCACAGCGATGGCTTGGTGGAATGCTGACCAATTTCAGAACTATACGCTCCCGACTCCAGCGTCTGGAACAACTCGAACTAATGGCGGAGGACGGAACACTCGACAGCGAGAGCAAGAAACAGGCTTCAAGGCTCAAACGCGAAATGCGAAAGATAAAAACGAACCTTGAAGGCATTCGCAAAATGTCCCGTATTCCGGGCGCCGTCATCGCGATAGATACGAAGAAGGAATATCTTGCCCTGCGTGAAGCCAGGAAACTCGGCATTGCAACGGTAGGACTTCTCGATACCGATTCGGACCCCGACACGGTTGATGTAGCCATCCCGATGAATGACGATTCAATCCGGGCAATCGACCTGATACTTAATGAGCTTGCCGATGCCGTAGCAATCGGCAAGACAATGGTCCCTGTTCATCAGGAACCTGCTCAGCGGCCAAAGCGGACTCGTCCAAAGAGACCTGCAATGGCACGCGCCCAGGCCGGTGAACCTCAGGCCGACACAGGAGCCGAGCAGGAACCGTCGGAAACAGTGGAAGCGGTGGAAACGGTGTCACAGAAAGACCAGGTCCAACAGCAGGAACCACAGCAGTAGATACAAATAACCGCTTTTCCGTGGTCTTGACAGCCTGTGAATTCTTTGCAGGTATTGAATATTTATTGAACCCCGTTCAGAAAAATTACCTTAATCCAGTATAAAATTAGGAGTTTTAAGATGTCGGAAATTTCAGCAGCAATGGTGGTGGAACTGCGGAAGATGAGTGGTCAGGGAATGATGGACTGTAAACAGGCGCTTCAGGAATCCGGCGGCGACGTAAACAAGGCCATGGACATACTTCGCAAAAAAGGACTTGCAACCCTGGCCAAACGCGCCGAGAAAGAGACTTCCGAAGGTCTTGTCGTAAGCAAACGCAGTGACGACGGCACTACTTCGACTATTGCGACACTATGCTGCGAGACGGATTTCGTCACCAAGAGCGACGATTTTATCACGGCCGCTAAGAAACTGGCCGATTACACACTCGCCTGCCAGGTGCATGAAGGAATCGAAAATGTCCTTGAAACGGCTATCAACAACAGGAAATTCAAAGATATACTAACCGAAATAGTCAGCAAGACCGGCGAAAAAACAAAGATTGGCGACTATGCAAAATTCAAACTCGACGGCCCCGGATTGATCTGCACGTACATCCACTTCAACGACAAAGTCGGCACAATGTTACAGATCGAAACGTCCGACAAGGCAACAGCGGACTCGAAGGCCCTCAAACAGACGGCAGCCGACATAGCGATGCATATAACCGCAACGAAACCGCTGGCTCTGGACAAAGACCAGATCGATCCCGAGACACTCGAACGGGAAAAAGCCATTTACGCAGATCAGGTCAAGAACAAGCCCGCCAATATTATCGACAAAATAGTCGAGGGCAAGATGAAAAAATTCTACTCCGAGAATTGTCTGCTCGAACAACCCTTTGTCAAAGACGACAGTAAAACCGTTGCACAGGTTCTGAGCGAATCCGCCAAACAGGCCGGAGGCGAGGCAAAGATAAAGAAGTTTGTGCGTTTTGAAGTCGGTTAACGTATACGATTCGCGAATTACCGGGCAGGATGCACAAATAATCACGAGACAGGAAAAATGGAAACATGCAGGTACAATCGCGTATTGTTGAAGCTTTCCGGCGAGAGTTTTTGCAAACCGGGCCAGTTCGGTATAGAAGGAGCCTCCCTTGAATCCATCGCCGAAAGGATAGCAGAGATTTGCAAGCTCGGACCGCAGGTGGCCGTTGTGGTCGGGGCGGGCAATTTTCTCAGGGGCGAGACTTTTTCCAAAGTCAGCCACATACCCAGGAACACCGCCGATTATATGGGGATGCTGGCAACCATTATCAACGCTTGCGCGCTGCAGGAGGTGCTCGAAAAGTTGGGGCAGCCCACGCGGGTCCTCAGCGCGATAGAAGTTGCGGCGATGTGCGAGCCTTTTATCCGCCGCAGAGCACTTCATCACCTCGAACGGGGACGGGTTACAATACTGGCTGGCGGAACGGGCAATCCCTTCTTTACAACCGACACCTGTGCGGCCCTTAGGGCTTCTGAGCTCGATTCGGACCTGCTAATAAAAGCGACAAAGGTCCGTGGTGTCTACAGCGACGATCCCAAAACAAATCCTGACGCAGAGCTGTTCGATGAGCTTTCATACGACGATGTGCTGGAGAAAAAACTCAGGGTCATGGACCATGCGGCTATAAGCCTGTGCCGTGACAACAACATACCGATTATCGTATTGAACATTTTTGAAAAAGGTAACATAGCTAAAGCTATCTGCGGCGAGCAGGTTGGTACTAAAATTAGCGACAAGAGAGGATTTAAATGCCTACTAAAGCAATAATCTCAGACACCGAATCAAAAATGAAAAAAGCACTTGAAGTGCTGCACGATGAGATGAAAACCGTTCGTAGCGGCAGAGCGTCCACAGGCCTGGTTGAGAACATAAAGGCCGATTTTTACGGAACTCCCACACCACTGAAACAAATGGCGACACTGGCGACGCCACAGATGGACATGATTGTTATCAAGCCGTTCGACCCGTCTTCGATTAAAGAAATCGAAAAAGCGATTAAGGCCAGCGACCTGAGCATAGCGCCGATTGTGGACGGCAAAATAATCAGACTGAACGTTCCGACTCTCAGCGCAGAAAGAAGAACGCAGCTTGTCAACCAGGCAAAACACGCCGGCGAGCAGACAAAAGTCAGCGTTCGCAATATACGAAGGGACGCAATCAAGCACATCGAAAAACAGGAAAAAGACAAGACTATCACCGAAGACGACCTCGATAAAGGCAAGAAACAGCTCGACGACCTCACCAAGCAGTATACCGACAAGATTGACGAGTTAATAAAGCACAAGTCGGACGAAATATTGCTCGACTGATACAGGACCGAAACGTCGATACGATTCAAATGCCTTCGTCGGGCTAAAAGAACGGACCTGTAATAAATTGATAGCAGCTCTAAATAATAAAAGCGGGACAACATCTCATTAATTTAGAATTTCTTTGAAATCTGGATTGTTAGTGACTTCTCAACATGTCACCGATATTACCTAACACCAACTCATTTTTCGGGGGTCAAAACGATGAAAAACATCGGAAAATCAGAAATCAGACCTGCTCCAAAACATAAAAAACGCTTTCTGAAAATTTTCATAGGGCTGATACTGCTCATAATAGTATTAACATTTTTCCTCGTACCGGTATTCGTATCTTCCAAAAAGGGACGGCAGATAATATTATCTCAAATCAACAAATCAATCGAAGGCCGGGCATCTTATGACAGCCTGTCGATGGGCTGGCTCAAGGGAATTAAAATCTGGCATTTAACTTTTGACGACGATACAGCCGGGCTCTCGGTTCAAGTCGATCAAATCGCCACAAAACCCAACTACGGCTCAATACTGGCCGGCAATCTGTCCTTCGGCCAAACCACAATCGACAAACCAAATATTCAAATCAACATCAAAGAACAACTGCCAAAGAGCGCTGCACCGGAGCGGGAACCAACCGGAGCATCAACAAAAAACGCGGGCGTAGCTATTGCCACCGATGTCGTCGTAAACGACGGCAGTTTGAAAATAACCGACCTGCAATCTCAAACTGTCGAGGTGACTAATATAAATTCAAAGGTGAATCTTCGCCCCCCAGGCCAGCAGACTAATTTCCAGATGAGCCTGGCGGTTGCAGGTACAGATCCACAATCGAGCGTCTCCGCCGAAGGCAGTGTCACGCCCTCTGAACAGGGATGGTCACTGAAAGGTACGAGCGGAGATTTGACCGTCGAAGTCAACGACCTCGATTTGGAATCGCTCGGGCCGTTCATGGCGTTGGCCGGAGTCGATATCCGGGCAAAAGGGATTGTCAGGGGCAATTTGAAAGGCGAAATAATCGATGGTAAACTTGAAAACCTGAACACGGGTATCAACGCACAAGGTCTCGATGTTTCAGGAGCCGAATTAAAAGGCGACAGGATACAAACAAGCAATCTTGATATCAATGCTAAGCTGAATCAAAAAAATGAACTGATAAACATCGATAATCTACAGGTCAAAAGCGACTGGGCCTCTGTCACCGCCAGCGGCGCCGTTCCTACTACCTTCGGTTCTTTCTCCGATTTACTCAAAGCCGACTCGGGTTATGACATAAAAGGCACTTTCGAGTGCGACATTCCGGCGGTCATGTCACAACTTCCCAACACATTGAAAATGCAGGAAGGAACGACAATCACATCCGGCCGCCTGAACGGTAATATCGATACCGTCACCCAGTCCGGCGCAAAGAAAATCCAGGCGAGGGCGACCCTCTCCGGCCTCGAAGGCGTTGTCGAGCAAAAGAAAATCGCCATGTCGGAACCGGTAATCGCCGAGACGCTGATATCATCGGACCAGACCGGCATTAAATTCGACAAAGCTGATTTGTCCGCCCCGTTCGCAAAAATCAACTGCTCCGGCAGCACCGAACAGATTCGATTCAACGCCGATGCAGACCTTGGTAAGCTCCAGGCGGAATTAGGCCAGTTCGTCGATATAGGCCCGTACCAGATGGCCGGCCGATTCCAGGGCTCCGGCGAGATTTCCATCAAAACCGAATCAATCACTGCAAGCGGCTCATCACAGGTCAGTAACCTAAAACTTACTGACGTGAACGATTTTACCGTATCCGAATCGAAGGCTGATGTCACTTTTAACATCGAAATCAACAACAAAGAAAACATTGTCGCCGTCAATTCCATAACGACCGAAACGAGTTTCGGTCGAATCAATATCAAAGACGCCGTCGTGCCGTTGAATGAACTGGCTGCAAAACCGATGAACCTGCTCGTAAACGCATCCAATCTTGACCTGGCAAAGATTCTGCCGTTCGCTGTAATGTTCGGCTCATTGCCAAAGGAAATGATGCTGGCAGGTATTGGCGAATCTGAAATGCAGATCAGCTCTGAAAATAACATCTACCACATCGTAACGGAAAAAACCAAATTCAAGGATTTCGAGTTTATCTATCCCGGCGAAAAGCCTTTCAAGCAACCGGATGTCTCGATAGTTGCCGATATAAAACTCGACACGATTGAAAAAATTCCCACAGGAAAATTCAATCTGATATCCGATATATTTAAAATATCCTTGAACATATATAACCAGAAAAAGAACAATGTAGCATCTGAATTAAAGGGCAATGCCGAATTGGAATATGACTGGGCGACAGTCAACACCTTTGCGGCTCCGTATTTACCGGAAGGTCTGAGTCTCGAAGGCCAAAGAAAAGATTCCATCACCTTCTCCAGCGAATATCCAACAGGACAGACGGATCAAATCATGGCGAATCTGAACGCTTCAGGCAAAGTCGGTTTCGAAAAGGCCGATTACATGGGACTGAATTTCAGCAAAACTGATGTGGATATCGAGGTACAAAACGGCCTGTTAAAAATTATACCGTTCACGACGGCCGTCAATGGAGGCCAAATCAATTTCGCCGCCGATGTGGATTTCAAACAGGCCGCGCCGGCATTTACGACGCCGCAGCCCGTCTCGATAAAGGGTGTGCAGATTGACGAAAACGTCGCCGGAAAACTTTTGAAGTACGTCAATCCGATATTCGCAAATGCTGTCGGCGCCAAAGGTACGGCCAATTTCTCAGCCCAGACAATCGTTATCCCATTGACCAAAGCCGACAAAAATAAAATACAGGTCGTCGGAGCCGTCGGCATAGACGACATGCAGCTTCGACCGACTGGATTTTTAGGCGATCTTATTACGCTGATTAACGTTCAGGATCCAAAGGCGCTTATGAAACTTCATTCGACAAATTTCACGCTGCAGGACGGCTCCGTTCGTTACGACAATATGCAGATCGACATCGGCAACACACCTGTGAACTTCAAAGGTTCCATTGGTTTGAATAAAAAACTTGATATGATGGTCGCAGTTCGTATATCAAGCCTGGCTAAAAAGTTTGGATTAAATACCGGATCCTCAGGATCCATAATATGGCTGCCTCTGACCGGCACTATCGACAATCCCAAACTCGATACATCAAAACTACTGGAAAGCCAGATCCCGGAGCTGCTGAAAGGTCTTGGTGATATTTTGAAATGACACTTGAAACATTTCAGGAAAGAAATGATTATATACAATAAGCAGTGCCTGTTCAGAATTGTCGGACAGTTTGGCTTAAGGATTTGAAAGGGATATTTATGCTTAAGACGCTGTTGTCCACACCGACCACGCAGCTCGGCAAGGCCGGACGTTTTGCAGTTTCCCAGATCAAACTTTGGTCGCATTGCGCCCGGCTGCTGGAGAAGAACCGCGCGGGCCAACAGGCCGCCGCCCTTTCATATTATACAATCTTCGGCATCGTCCCGCTCGCTATCGTAATCCTGCTGCTGTTCCAGTCGATCTCGGCCCAGGACGTCGGACAGAATGTGAAAAACCTCGTCTACAAGCACCTCGAACTAAGCGGAATACGATATTCAACCTCCGACGGGCAGGAGGTTTTGCTCACCGACCATCTCGACGTAATCGTTCAGCAGTTCTTCGAGGGACTGAACAAAGGTTCTCTGACATTCGTCAGCGCGGTCATCGTCATCTGGGCCGCCCTGGCACTTTTGTCAAAAATCGAAAAGGCTTTCAACAACATCTGGCATGTCACCAGGGGCAGGGGTTTTCTGAAAAGGATTATAAACTACTGGGCGATACTGACGCTCGGGCCGCTGCTTATCGGTTTGGGCGTCTACCTTAGCTCCCAGTACGAACCCGTCGGCCAGTTGGAGAAGACCATCCTTTCCATATCGAGCATCGGGCCGCTGCTTATGTCATACATGGTCGCCGCGGTCGTTTTCTTTTTGCTTTATTTCGTCCTGCCCAACACAAAAGTCCAGGCCAAATCCGCCATTTGGGGGGCGCTTGTGGCCGCACTTGTCTGGACAACAGCCAAGTGGGGATTCGGCAAGTATGTCACCGAGTTCATCCCGTACAGCAAGGTATACGGCGTCGTAGGGCTGGTGCCGCTCGGCGTCTTATGGATATATGTCACCTGGCTCATCGTCCTGTTCGGCCTGCAGTTGACATTCACCACTCAATATTTAACAAGTCTCGACGCCGCAGAAATTGCCGCTTCCAGAAAAACGGATGAATACTTCATAGCAAACGACCTCACTGCCATTAATATCGTCCGTCAGATAGCCGCCGGATTCGAGACCAACCAGGCGCCGGTCTCGCCGGAGGTGATTTGCAGCAAGCTGGATATTCCACCGGAGTTCGGCGAAAAGATTCTCAATCACCTTGTCCATCACAAACTCATTGTCAGAACCTCCGACCCGACTGTCGGATTCATGCCGGCACAGGACCCGGCTAATATCAGGCTGTCCGAGATTACAGATGCCGTAGCTGCGGCGGGCTTCGCTCAATCATCCTCCAACCAACCTGCCCCCTTACAACAGATAGCCGACTCCCAGCGAGCCGCCATGGCCCAACATAACCTAAAAGAGATACTCAACATTGAACAAAGACAGGATGATTAAGACTGACCGTGGAGAATTTTTGCGGCGTTGTAGATAAAGAACACGCCGAAGAAAAACAGGGCCGCAGCACAAATCATCAATACGATTCGCAGCCCGTGCCTGCCGAGCAGAACCGAGCCTTTATAGCTGGCGAAGGAAAGAACCTGCAGCCAGACCAAATCAACCGACCAATGGGCAAGGGCGAAAAGTCCAAAGGCCCAGATTCCCCACTGGCTCGCCTGCGTGGCCAGAGCCAAGCCGACTGTGGCCCACCAGATCAAAAAATACGGGTTGCTGGCGGTCAGGATAATACCAGCCAAAATTGGATTGTCTTTAACCGCTTTGGGTTCGCTTTCGGTTTTTGCCCTTAGGCCCAGGAATGACTGAGCCGCCATTAGAATCAGAAAGACGCCGCCCGCCAGGCCAATCACAATCTGGACTTTGGCCAGCTTGAAGTATTCTCCCAACCCAAGGATAATCACTACCATCAGAGGAAATTCGATTATTCCGTGACCGAGGGCCATCAGCGTCCCGGCCCATCGATTGCGGGCCCCCATTGTAATGACGGACGCAGTGACAGGCCCCGGCTGCATAGCCCCGGAGCACGAAATAATTAAAACCTGAACTAAAAAAAGTAATAATACCATAAAATTTATCCTTGTAAGTTCTTAAATAACTTTAACTTACCAATAAATCAAAATAAAAAAGACACAAATCCCCAAAAAATCCTCGACCACCTTAACTATACGTCCTATAATGCCCATATTAACAAAGGCGAAACTTGAAAAATTTATTCAGGAGGTGATGATGAAGAGGCAATTTATTCTCACATTTGCATTTATTGTACTAACAATGGCCGGGTCAAATGCATGGGCTATTCCAACCCACTACACAATCATCGATCTCGGCACACTCGGAGGCGACTACAGCATGGCCCGCTCAATTAATAATTCCGGCCAAATCGTCGGATTCGCCGAAAATGGTTCTGGGAATATGCGGGCAACACTGTTTGATCCGACAGGTCTTGGAAATAACATCGAACTCGGTTCTCTCGGAGGTGCCGAAAGCTGGGCATGGTCTATCAACAATAACGGGGCAATTGTAGGACGCAGCCAGACCAGTTCGGGACAATATCGCGCCACCTTGTTCAATTTAAGCGGGGCCAATCTCGATTTAGGCACGCTCGGCGGCATCAACAGCCAGGCAAATTCAATAAATGATAACGGCCGAATTGTCGGCTGGGCCGATACAGGTTCTGGTGGAGCTTATCATGCGACACTGTTTGATCTCGTCGGAGGCAACATCGATCTCGGCACGCTCGGTGGCAGCAATAGTGAAGCCTTTTCAATTAACAACAATGGCCAAATTGTCGGCCAGGCCAACACAAGTACAGGAGGAGAAAATCACGCCGCATTTTTTAATCAAACCTTAGGCAACATCGACCTGGGCACACTCGGGGGAGAACTAAGCGCCGCTTACTCGATAAATAACAACGGAGAAATTGCAGGTGAAGCAACGAATAATTCAGGTCATGCTCATGCCGCCCTGTTCGAGCTAAATGCAAGTGTCACCGACCTTGATACACTCGGCGGTTCCCCGCCCAGCAGCATTGCTACAGCCATAAACAATGATGGAGATATCGTAGGGTATGCCCATATAAATACGGGACAATATCATGCTGCGTATTTCGATCCCTATGGTGACAATATCGACCTGAATACACTGATAGACTCTACATCCGGCTGGACACTTACATACGCAAACAGCATAAATGACAACGACTGGATTGTGGGGCTTGGTATCAATCCAAACGGTGAAAATCACGCATACCTGCTTCAACCCTCTTCAGAACCGTCACCTTCACAGCCGGACGTGATTCCCGCCCCGGGTGCCTTTATGCTTGTCTGGATCGGGATTGGAGTTGTACAGTGTTTGCGCAAAAGTAAAATTTTATCTACCAGTTAATAAATGGGTAAGAAGTTTATTCTCCGATGATTTTTACCAGGACGCGTTTTCTTCTTTTACCGTCGAACTCGCCGTAGAATATCTGCTCCCACGGGCCGAAATCGAGCCGGCCCTCGGTGACGGCGACGACAACCTCCCTGCCCATGACGCTGCGTTTCAGGTGGGCGTCGGCGTTGTCCTCGTAACCGTTGTGCTTGTACTGCGAATACGGCTTTTCCGGCGCCAGCTTTTCCAGCCAAACCTCGAAATCGTGATGAAGTCCGGATTCATCGTCATTTATAAAAACACTCGCGGTGATGTGCATCGCATTGCAGAGCAGCAGGCCCTCTTTTACGCCGCTCTCGGCCAGGCACTGCTCGATCTGCGGCGTAATATTAATATACTGCCGCCTGCTCGATGTATCGAACCAAAGCTCTTTTCTATAACTTTTCATAGCAACTGTGTCTCCTGCATTAATAATATTCACGCTAATTGTAACACGTTTTTGTCCATTTCGAAACAGCATCTTGAAAATTCAGTCACAATCAGGTAATTTAACAACTCGGGCAATATTATTCGGGAGATAGACCGATGAGGAATTTACGAAGCGGCGCGATATGTGTTGTTTGTGCGGCAATCTTTTGCGGCTGCGCCTCTCAGAATCCGCAGATTCTTATAAAGACAGAACTCGGCGATATCAAAGCGGAGCTTTATACGAAACAGGCCCCGATAACAGCCTGCAATTTCCTGCGATATGTTAAGGAAAAGCGTTTCGAGGGCGCCGTATTTTACCGCGTGGTGACGATGGACAATCAACCGAACGATAAAGTGAAGATTCAGGTAGTGCAGGGCGGATTATACGATGAAAATCATCCCAATCTGCTTCCACCGATTGCCCACGAGACCACCGCACAAACAGGTATCCGTCATAAAAACGGCACCCTGTCGATGGCACGATGGGGACCCGGTACCGCTACCTGTGAGTTTTCCATTTGCGTGGGTGCTCAGCCGGAACTGGATTTCGGAGGCAAGAGAAATCCCGATGGACAGGGATTTGCAGCTTTCGGGAGAGTGACTTCCGGCATGGACGTAGTAAGAAAGATACACTGCCAACCCGCCGACGGCCAGAACCTCAATCCCAAGATAAAAATCCTCGATTTCGTCCTGCTCCGCGAATAAAAATTGAGATCGATGTTTCACTAAAAGCGAATCAGAGGCCGCTTTTTATCACATCCAGTCGTTTTTTGGCGTCAAGATCGGTGATGAAGAGTTTTTCAAGCAGCTTACAGGGATAATCATTGCAATAGGCGCAATTTTCGATACCCTTCTGTACAGCACATATTCGTATCTCGCAGCCAGTACAAAAAAGTCTCCCAGTCTCGGCTTTACATCCGTCGCAGTCGCCGACATCTTCGGGCTTAGTTTCCTGGCCGTAGTGCTTTTTGATCTCCTGCGCGATAACGGCTCTCATTTCGTATTGCTTATCTTTGTCCTGCTCCCTCGTCGCCAGATAAATCGGGCACTTTTCGCAAATCAGGCCGCAATAGGCTAAAGTTCCTTCCATTTGTTCACCTCTTTATCAAACCAGTTCTATCTCAAAAGGCAGACTCAGGTGCAATCTTATCGTTTTATCGAAAGACGCGGCGAGCCATCGCTTTACAGGAGTTAATTCGCCTAAAGTCGATATGATGTCACTGTCTATCGATTCGGCCGCCCCGCCGCCCTTCCAGTAGATTCCGAGCGAATTGGAAACGACCTTCATCCGGCCGCAGAGCGGGCTGAGCCTGACATTTCGTGCACAGCACGCAAACGGTCTGGCCGGGTACAGGTCGCCGCCAACGGCCTTCAGCATAGTGACAAGACCTCCGATGAAGTCCCAATGACACGGCATAAAAAGATCAATCGCTATAGCCAGGGACACCTTTGATTTATGGCCGTCCACCGTATCATGTATAAGTGTCTTCTTCGTTCGTTCAAGAAAATCGAGATTGTCTTTATAATACTGCCCGGCGAGAATTGCGCCCGCCTCACCATAATCACCCAAATCCAGCGCCAGTCTGTGATACGGCCTGGTCGAATCCAGAGCCTCGGTCACCCTGTCGACAATTCTTTCGACCTGCCATATTCTAAGCGGACTCGGTTCTCCAATGAAGCTCAGCAATTCCTCCGCTGATATGTCGCCGACACAAAGACCGATTTTCTTTACGGACGGATTTTTGCACCACTGCGAAAGTATTTGGCGGGTATTCTCCAGCTCTTTTCTGCGCTCGGGCGGCCGCTCGCTCGATTGCTCCAGGAAGCGCCTGGCGGCTATAGACTTGATAATATACTCAGCCTCTTTGTCGGCCTCGTGATAGCATGATTCGAATCTGGTGATAAGCCCTCTTACTCCAATCGTCTGCTCATCTAAAGGAGCGATAGAATCCTCCATTTCATCGATACTTAAAAGCTCCTCGTCGGCCATAAATTTTTTATCATCGGGTGAAAAACAATTGAACCAACATGATCGTAATTGATAATCCATAAGCTCTGACTCCCTGTCACTCGGATAATCTGTGCTATTGGTTATTGCAGCAGTTTTTGATAAACCCGCTCGATTGTATCGACCATTGTATCCGGCGCGAATTTCTTTTTCAC
>CAZKYP010000025.1:0-22264 GCA_964556885.1 uncultured Pirellulales bacterium
GCTGCGGGTAACGGAAATCTACGGCCAGAACGAAGATGAACATTTCACGGAAAATATTAATTCAGAATGACATTGAAAATTTGGATACTAAATCATGCGAAAGAAACTTATTATTTTTGGCATTTTTTTGCTTTTGATCGGCTCAGGTTTGCTTGGGTGGATTCTCGTTGAAAAAAGAGAATATCAAAGAGTGGTTGAACCGTACAAGCTGAAGTACAGCTCGGAAACCGATGAATATCTCAGGCAATATAATGAATGGCTGCAGTTGCCTTCCGACGAGCGAACCGAATTGCCTCTGGTATTGGACAAAGATGGAAAGGCCAAAACAGAGGCAGAGCTTAAAAATGAGCAGCAGGAAAGGCTCCTGGCCGATATGGACAAGCTGGCTTCGAGAGAAATGACTGTATATCCATTTGCAGATGTATTTTATGGTGAAAACTGGGCCGAGCAGGTAATCAAGTATAAAAAACGCAAGGAGATGAACGAATTTATTCTTACAAGTTCAATCGTATGTGCCTCTATGGGTGCGGCAATTGTAGGCTGGTATTTGTTAATGTGGATTGCCCGTTTTCTTATTAAAATGTTTTCCAGCATCACAATATTTGTCTCTATCATTTTTGAGTATCTCAAACCGAAACAGCATCGATCCGAGGAGCAATTGGAAATTCTTAACAGTCCGGATATGCATACTCTGATTACCGGTATCGAATCAAAAACAAAACCGAGTGAAACTCTATCAATAAAGAATGAATCTTCTTCAAATCTTAAGGATCAAAAACAAACGGACGAACCTGTTGGAGCTCAGCCGGTTAAAAGTGCCCAAGATTCCGGGAGCTGTGCAAAAAACAAACCGTCTCAGAAATCGAAAAACCAGGATACGAACAAGAAAGAAGAGACCGTTGCTCCTATCGTTAGAAGAAAAGAAAATCCAGAGTTTTTCGAAGAGGCTAATCCCCTCGATAATACTCTCGAAGAATTATCTCAGCAGGTTTCTGCGATTCGTGAATATACAGCTTTCCAGCAGAACAGGCTTGAGAAGCTTCAGGACGGCTATGACTGGAACATTATCAGGAATTTTTGCCTGCGAATCATCCGCTGTATCGATAATCTTGATGTTCGAATCAGCCGCATGGCCAAAGGCGATAACGGAGCGGTACATCTGAAGGAAGTAAAAGATGAATTGATATTCGCCCTTGAATCAAGCGGCATAGAACAGTTTGAGCCGGAGATAAACAGCGACTATAGAGGGCAGGAGAAATACGCCGAAGCGGTTAAAAACAGGCAATCCTGCAATGATGCGAAGAAATCGGGAAAGATCGCAAAAGTCCTCAGGCCGGGTTATCATTATTTTATTAACGATCAGACAGTGAAAGTGATACGTCCGGCCCAGGTAAAACTATTTGCCTGAGAACCGGATTCTTTTTTAAGGCTTTTAAGATAAAACCTTAAATGGATTAGAACTCGAGCGACAACTTGTGAGTGAATGAGGAGGTGTTGCATGAATAATATAGTGGGAATCGACCTCGGCACGACATTTTCCGCGCTGGCGGTTCTCAACGCCGTCGGCAGACCGGAAATAATCCCCAATGCCGACGGGGAAAGACTTACGCCGTCGGCAATCTTTTTCGACGAAGAAAATGCTGAAATAATAAGAGTCGGCATCGAAGCGATTAATTCGCGTCTTCTGAACGCGGAAAGGTCGGTCCGCTGGATAAAACGCTATATGGGAGATGCCAACTATCGAAAACACATCGATTCAAAAGACTATACGCCGGTGGAATTATCATCATTAATTCTAAAAAAACTAAAGCAGGACTGCTCGATTGAGCACGGTGAGATTCACGATGCGGTCATATCTGTTCCGGCCCATTTCGATGAATTCCGCAGGAAAGCCACGATGGATGCTGGTAATCTGGCCAGCCTGAATGTTATAGGCATTGTCAACGAGCCTGTAGCGGCCGCACTATATTATGCAACCACGCAGCAAATCAACGGCAAAGTCCTTGTATATGACCTCGGCGGCGGAACCTTTGATGTGACTATATTGAATGTAAAAGGCCAGAATATGGATATTATCTGTTCGCAGGGCGACCATGCACTCGGCGGAATTGACTTCGACCGAAAGGTACTTGAAATTCTTGAACAGAACTACAAAGATAAATTCGGAGTCGAACTTATTGCTACGGAAGAAGACCGGGCGAAATACGAAGACGAGGCCGAAGATGTTAAGAAGACCTTATCGCGACGTCCTGTTGCAAAGAAGATACTTTACGGCCCGGCGGGCAATATGAAAGTGGAAATAACAAGAGAAATTTTCGAGCAGGCTATATCCCCGCTGATGGACAGGGCGGATATTCTTGTGGAAGTGGCTCTCGAAGAAGCGAGCGTTGAACCTTCGGGAATTAAAAAGATTTTATTGGTCGGCGGCAGCACACGGATTCCGCTGGCCCGGCAGCGTCTTGAAAAATTGTTCGGATTTGTGCCGGAGAATTCAGTTAATGTCGATGAATGCGTTGCGCTCGGAGCCGCAGTACATGCAGGATTAACAATGCTCAGGGAAAGACCGGGCGATGTTTCTCCAGGAATTGCCAGCGGCCTGAAGGGTATTAATCTGACCGATGTTTGCAATCACAGTTACGGTACGATATGCGCCCCTATCGACAAGGAAACCGGTAGGCGTGTAATTGAAAATCGAATCATCCTGCAGAAAAACACGCCGCTGCCGTGTGAGGCGTCGCAGATGTTTTATACACTTACTGAAGGTCAGAAACAACTCGAAGTTATTATTACGCAGGGAGAAGACAGCGATATCACTTATGTGAATAAAATTGCCGAGTATAAATTCGAGCTTCCGCCGGGAAGGCCCGCACGATGTCCTATCAAGGTCACATACAGCTACGATGTGAACCAGAGAATGCACTGTAAATTCGAAGACATCCAATCTCACAAGGTTCTTGAAGTTGAGCTCAGTCTGGGGCGGGACGGTAAAATAACTTCAAGCGACACCGGAAAAAAAGAAGAACAGTTATCTGCGGTCGAGAACACTGTGGTCGAATAATCAAATTAAGTGGTTGTAATGATGATCAACGGAGTCCAAAAAAAGTTTTTAGGAATGTTAAATGACATTGGTTTCAGGTCCCATAGATTTAGACTAAAAGACTCCGATAGCTTTCTCGAATCTCCGGCGCAACCGGATATGAATGTTCTCAACAGCCGGATTCAGTTAACGAAACAAAAAAACGATAAAAATATAGATGTTTTTAATGTACAAATATGCGGCTCAATTCATGCTTCGAGTAATTCTACCAAGGCTGAAAATACAAAGTTAACAATTTGCATCCTGGATGTAACCGCCGGACAAAATAAATCGCAACCGGTACTGGCTGCCAACAAACAATTGTCAAATTATGACCGGATCGAATCGTCTGTATTCTGCTACAACACTACCCTTGGCAAACTTATACACAAAGACACAGTCATACCGGACTGGACGGTCGTAGCTCGGCTGCCTGCCGACTGGCTGATGTTTCCTCGCAGAGGTCAAAGGCGATTGCAGTTCGAGATTAAAGTATTGGCGTCCGATGGTGAGCAGGAGATTGCCTGCACGCAAAGCAGTTTCATTTATGAAAATGCCAGCATCGGTTATCTGGATGTCCGGGATAATATCGAACGAACTAAGACGCTGACAGTTGCATTGGGATTTGCTGTTGGTGCCGCCGACGGCAATTTAAACGACTGTGAGATTGAATTAATTAAGAGATGGGCAAAAGACAATATAATCGAAAATTCCGGTAAATCATCGAAAATAGCCGTCAGAAAACTCTATAAAGCACTGGATAAAACCGTCCTTTTCTTTCGAAACGGACATCGACTTAATGTCCAGGCGATTTGCGGTGAAATGGCTGAAATTGCACCCGCCGGCCAGCGATATGACATTCTATATCTGTGCTTGAATATAGCCAGGACTAAAGGTACCGTTACCACTGAAGAGTTGAATCTGCTGAAAGATATGATCAAATGGCTCGACATAAATACCGACAAATCCCGCCTTATGATGCAGAAAGTGCTTCCCGTAGACATTCATGAAGTCATAGATATTGAAGCCATTCTCGGAATCACTTCGGACATGTGTAAGGAAAAAGCTCGAAAACAGCTAAATAATGAATATCGAAAATGGAATTCACGTGTTACACATTCGAATCCGCACATCCAGACACAAGCCGATCAGATGTTACAGCTTATAGCCAAAGCAAGAAGTCAATATATCATAAAATAAAGCAGTACATCAAAAAAACATCTCAACTGTAACTTACCCTAAATAAACAACTCAATTCTTTCCCATATTAACAATACCTGACTATAACAAAGGTTCTATTGCCTCCTGACATTTAATAAGTTATTATCAGGTTTATGAAAATCGCAAATAATCTACCAATAGTTATCGTTATCCTCGTCCTCTGCGCAATGATTATCGTCGCTTTAACCAAACGCCCTGAATCCACCGGTGAAGGACAAGCCCCGATTTCCGTACAAACAAAATTGATGGTAAACGATGGAAACGACTGGCCCATGTTTCGCGGAGAGCAGAGACTCCTTGGCAGGGCTTCAGGGACATTATCTGATTCACTTGAACTGGTCTGGAAATTCAAAACCGACGGTAGTATCAAATCGTCCCCGGTAATTGTCGGTGACTGTGTTTTTATCGGCTCATCGGATGCCAATGTTTACTCGATAGATTTGGAATCCGGTCGTCAAATTTGGTCGTACGACACCAACGATGTTGTCGAGGCAACGCCGTGTGTAGTCAACGGCGTGGTTTTTATCGGTTCATCGAACAATATTCTGTATGCGCTCGATGCAAACAACGGGACGCTTAAATGGCAATATCAGACGGAAGGAAAAATCCTGGGGGCGGCCAACTGGACTTATTCGCCGGACGGTTCGGGCGTATGGATTCTCGCAGGCAGTTATGATAATATACTTCACTGCGTCGATTCTAAAAGCGGTGAGGTTATATGGACATACAAAACAAACAATTACATTAATGGCTCCCCGGCAGTCGAGAATAATAAAGCTGTATTCGGCGGCTGCGACGCACTGATTCATGTCGTGTCTCTGGCTAACGGCGAAAATTTAACCGAGATTGACAGCGGCTCATTCATTGCGGCTTCTCCTGCGTTTCTCGACGGGCAGGTCTACGTCGGAAACTATGAAAACGTTTTTATAAAGGTCGATATCGCCACAGACCAAATCGTATGGAAATATACGGGCAGCGATGCACCTTTCTTTTCCTCGCCGGCCGTCGGCGAAAAAGTTATCGTCATAGGAAGTCGTGATCAATACCTGCATTGCATCGATCGTAATAACGGCACAATGCTCTGGAAGTTTCAGACATTGGGTGAAGTTGACAGCTCGCCGGTAATCTGCGGCGATAAGGTAGTCGTCGGCTCTGAGGATGGGCGGGTTTATATGGTTCGACTTTCGGATGGAACCAAACTCTGGTCTTACGAAATCGGCCAGGCTGTCACTTCATCTCCGGCTGTAGCCAAAGGGGCGGTCATCATCGGTTCCGATGACGGATACGTGTACGCATTCGGCGCCAAATAACGGATTTAAGGCTTTTATGAGAATCGCACATATTACACCAAGTGCAGGGGGCAGTTTCTATTGTGAAAATTGCCTGCGTGATGCGGCACTGGTCAAAGCGATGGATAAGCTGGGACACGATCTGCTGACGATTCCACTTTATTTACCTTTGGAAACGGACCAGTATTCAGCCGTCAGCACGGCGCCGATTTTCTTTGGCGGAATCAATGTATACCTTCAGCAGAAATTCGCCTTTTTTAGAAAAACTCCTCGCTGGTTTGATAAGATTTTGGACTCTCCAACACTTTTAAGCCTGGTTTCCCGAAAGGCCGGTATGACAAGTGCAAAAGAACTGGGCGAGACGACAATCTCGATGCTGCAGGGAGAACATGGCAAACAGATAAAAGAGCTTCACAGGCTCATCGACTGGCTGGATATGCGGGATAACAAGCCCAATATAGTATGCCTGTCGAACGTCCTGTTGGTCGGACTTGTTCAGAGCATAAAACAAAGGCTTGGTGTGCCGGTTGTGTGCCTGTTGCAGGATGAAGATGGTTTCTTAGACGGCCTGCCGTCACAATATTCCAAACAGGCTTGGCAGACAATATCCGAGCGAGCCAATGACATCGATATTTTTATTAGCGTGAGCAGGTATTATGCGGATGTTATGCAAAAAAGATTGAATATTGTTCCGGAAAAAATGCACGTTGTATATACCGGCATTTTACTCGATGGATTCGAACCGGAACCAGAGCCGCCGCAAACACCTGCCATCGGTTATCTCTCACGGATGTGCCAGGGTAAAGGACTGGATACGCTGATTGAAGCATTTATTATTTTGAAGAATAATTCAAATCTGGGAAGAATAAGGCTTCGCATAACCGGCGGAAAAATGGCCGATGATGAAAAATTCCTGAAGCAGATTCATAAACGGCTGGATTCTCGCGGTCTGTCTGATGACGTCGAGTTTTTGCACGATTTCGATTTCAATAACAAACATGCCTTCCTGAAGTCGCTTTCGGTGTTGAGCGTACCGGAAAAACAACCAGTGGCTTATGGATTATATGTGCTTGAAGCCCTTGCGGCCGGGGTGCCTGTTGTTGAGCCTGCTACAGGGGTGTTTCCGGAATTGCTGGAAATGACAGGTGGGGGGCTTATTTATGAGCCAAATAACGCCGCTAAGCTGGCTGCTGCGTTAGAATCACTGTTACTAAAGCCGGATTATGCAAAAAAACTTGGAGAACAGGGCAGAAAAGCTGTTTTTGAAAAATTCAATATTGAGCAAACCGCGGCCGAATTAGTGCGTATATACCAAAGTATTGTGCAGTGATCCATTTAAGGGAAATTATGCTTGAGCTTGTCAATATTGCAAAAAGTTATGAATCACCTGTAAATAAGCAGGGAATTGCTGTTTTAAAGGACATATCACTGAAACTCGAACAAGCCCAGTCTCTTGTAATTGTAGGGCCATCGGGCAGCGGCAAGAGTACTTTATTAAACATAATCGGGGCCCTGGATCGTCCGACATCCGGACAGGTGATACTTGATGGCAGGGACCTGGCTGCTCTTCGCGAGGTAGAGCTTGCGGAAGTTCGAAACAGACAAATCGGATTTGTTTTCCAGATGCATCATCTACTGCCGCAGTGCACGGTGCTGGAGAATGTGTTAATTCCCACACTCGCCGGCAAGAAACACACACCGGAAAAAGAGTTAAGGGCAAGAGCAAACGACCTGCTGGAACGCGTCGGCTTGACGGATTTCTCACGTTACAGGCCGGGCGAGTTGTCGGGGGGACAGCGGCAGCGGGTAGCGGTTGTCAGGGCATTGATTAACAAACCCAAATTGCTATTGGCGGACGAACCTACAGGCTCGCTGGATAAAGAAGCTGCAGAAAAAATTGCCGATTTGCTTGTGGAATTGAACCACAGCGAAAAGGTAACACTTATTGTAGTGACACATTCGGTCGACCTGGCCCGGCGTATCGGGCATGTAATGGAATTGAATAACGGTCTGTTGAATGACGGGAGCAGCAGATGATCCTGTCCGGGCTCGCCAAAAAAAGCCTCTTCTTTTTCTGGAGGACGAATTTAGGTGTTCTGCTTTCCGTTATTGTCAGCACCGCCGTCCTGGTAGGTGCGCTTATCATTGGCGATTCGGTTCGATACAGTCTTAAAAGAATGGTCACACTGCGATTAGGTTCAACGCAATACGCTCTTGTCCCGCAGGGCAGGTTCTTCCGTGCAGAGTTGGCTGATGATTTAACAAAAGAATTAAATTCAACAGTCGCTCCTGTTTTACAGCTTCGTGGTGTAATTTCGGACGGCGGCGGTACGAAACGGGTGAACAGGATTGAAGTGTTAGGTGTCGAGCAAAGTTTTTATGATATTGGTGCAGCGAAGAATCCTGTTGGTAACAGCCAGAGCGAAGGAGTCGTTTTAAATGAACCGCTGGCGGCACAGCTTGGCGTCACAATTGGCGATGAAATTGTGCTGAGAATCGAAAAGCCTTCTTTGATGCCGAGAGACATACCTATAAGCCCCGATTCGGATATTTTTGCTGCTTTCAGACTTACGGTAAAAGCTATCGCAAAAGAATCCGATTTTGGTTTGTTTGGGCTACAGGCGAATCAGGTTGCCCCTTTTAATGTCTTTGTTCCTCTGCAATGGTTACAGGAAAAAATCGCTCGCAGGGGACAGGCCAATATGTTGTTAGTCTCTGTAAATGCCAACAAGTCGGTGACAATTGAGACTGCGAATCAGGCCATAAGAAAATGCTTTAAACCGGCCGATGCAGAGTTGGAATTTCAACGACTCGATAAACAGAATGTAATCCAGATGCGTAGCAGGCGGGTATTCATAGACGAACCTGTTGCGGAAGCCGCGATGGCAATAGATGACAAACCCGAAGGGATTTTGACCTACTTCGTGAATGAATTGGGTCTTGGTGAGAAGAGCACCCCATATTCGATGGTCGCTGCTGTAGGGCCCCCGGTAAGTGCCGGCAGTATTATCCCTATGGATATGAATGATGAGGAGATTGTTATCAATCAGTGGCTTGCCGACGACCTCGAAGCCAAGGTTGGAGATTCGATCGAGCTTACCTACTTCGTTTTGGGCAGGATGAGAAAACTTCAGGAACAAAGCAGCAATTTTCGTGTCCGGCAAATCCTGCCAATGGAAGGTGTGGCTGATGATCCGAACCTTATGCCCGACTATCCCGGCATTGCCAATACGGACAATTGCAGGGACTGGGATTCGGGTATTCCAATAGACCTCGACAAGGTGCGCGATAAGGATGAGCAATACTGGGACATGTATCGCGGTACGCCAAAGGCGTTTGTAACACTAAGTGCCGGTCGCACGATGTGGGCGAACAGATATGGTAACCTGACGGCTGTGCGCTATCCGATAGACAATCAATCCGTTGGAGATATAGAATCAAATATACTGAATAAAATTGATCCGGCCTCGTTAGGATTTTTCTTTCAGCCTGTACGCGAACAAGGATTAAAGGCCGGCAGCGGCTCGACCGATTTCAGCCAGCTTTTTCTCGGCCTGAGCATGTTTCTTATAATATCTGCTTTGATTCTGACGGGCCTTCTTTTCGTTTTTGGTGTAGAAAGCCGCAGTGAACAGATAGGGTTGCTGCTGGCGGTCGGATTTTCTTCCAGGTTAGTCAGATGGCTGTTGTTTATCGAGGGGGGAATACTGGCAATACTCGGGGCCGCTATCGGTTCGGCGGCGGCTATTCTCTATACCAAGGTGATGATTTACGGGCTTGCTACAGTGTGGAATTCGGCCATCGCCGGTTCAACAATACATTTTTATGCGAACCCAGCCACATTGATTGGCGGCGGTCTGGCGTCAGTGTTTATCTGCCTGTTTGCGATATGGTTGACCTTGCGCAAGCAGGCATCAAGGCCCGCCCGTGAATTACTTTCCGGCGGTATACGAGAGCAGTTCTTTACAGACTGGGGAAAAACCACCAAACACAAATTTGGATTTTGGATTTCGATAGCATCGGCAATCGGGGCCGTTGCGCTGATTTTTACGGTAGGAAAAGGAAGCAGTAGCGCCGTATCCGGTGCATTCTTTGGCGCAGGGGCATTGCTTTTAATATCCGGCATCGGACTGACTCGAACACTTCTTGGAATCCTGAGCGGTTCAAATTCCCGTCAAAGCAAGATGTCTACATTAACTGCTTTGGGATTGCGGAATGCGACAAGGCGTCCCGGCAGGTCCCTGACAGTTGTCGGACTGCTTGCATGTGGAATATTCCTTGTTATCGCAGTCGGTGCAAACAGACGTAATCCGCTGGCTAATGCACGAAGTCGTGATTCCGGAACGGGAGGTTTTGCATTGTATGGTGAATCGGCCGTCGGCATCCTTCATGATTTAAACAGCGAGGCGGGACGGAAATCGATGTCGCTTGAAGATCCGATGTTTAATGGTGTCGAATTTGTTCAGTTGCAGGTTCATGACGGTGACGATGCAAGCTGCCTGAACTTGAATCGTGCCCAGCGTCCACGGTTACTCGGAGTTCGGCCGTACCAGTTTCAAATGAGAGGCGCATTTGGATTTGCGGATGTAATCGATGATTCTGAAAAGGAAAAAGCGTGGGATTTACTCGACCGCGATTTCGGTGAAAATGTCGTGCCGGCGATAGGTGATTATACAACCATAATCTGGGCACTTGGAAAAAAGATTGGTGATGAGATTGATTACACTGATGAAAAAGGACGACATTTCAAGCTGAGACTGGTCGGAATGCTAAAGAACTCAATCATGCAGGGAAGTTTAATTATCGGTGAAGACCAGTTTATTAAGCATTTTCCGTCGGAAGAGGGTTATCGAGTATTTTTAATAGATGCCTCACAGGAAATAACAGAAAAGGTTGCCGAAAAACTTTCATTTGTACTTGGTGATTATGGTCTGACACTTACCCCGACAACCATGCGATTGGCGGCCTTTGGAGCCGTCGAGAGCACGTATCTATCTATATTCCAGCTTCTTGGAGGTCTTGGATTGATTCTGGGCAGTGTCGGGCTTGGATTGGTAGTTCTTCGTAATGTGCTCGACAGGCGCGGCGAGCTTGCAATGATGCGAGCTGTTGGTTTTGACAAAATTGTTCTTAAAAAGATGGTATTCCAGGAACACAGCGGGCTTATGCTGTCCGGTCTGGTTTGTGGGATTATCTCCGCTTTTATCGCGGTTAGCCCGGCCTTAAAGTCACCGGGAGCGCGGATACCGTACTTGTCATTGACATTGACGATTCTTGCTATTGGGATTAGCGGCCTTTTATGGATATGGATTGCAACAACTATCGCGTTGAGGGGAGAAATGCTGGACGTTTTGAGGAATGAATAGAGTCGTTTGAAAAATGAGAGAACCTGTTATTACAAAGATAATACCTGTCGCAGCGGCCATTCTTGGAGTAGTACTTGTATATGTATGGTTAAACGCCGATGCGGCGATTAATTTTGCGGAGCGTATACCGGGCACCGACGATTCTCCCCAGGCAATCGCAGAAGGTGCTGACATGTCCAAGCTGGAAGGTACATTGACTAATTTCGATGGAGTGCCGGCAGACCTTCCCGGTGCTTGGCCTCGTTTCAGAGGCGTTAATTTCGACGCGATAAACACAGAAGATGTAGCGTTTTCCAGAATGCTGCCTCCGGAAGGACCGAAGGTACTCTGGTCTGTCGACGTAGGAGAAGGATTCGCCGGACCGGCTGTACTTAACGGCAAGGTGTATATCCTCGACTACGACCAGCAGAACCAGGCGGACGTTGTTCGATGTATGTCACTCGAAGACGGCGCCGATATTTGGCGATATTCTTATCCGCTAAAAGTGAAGCGCTGGCACGGAATGAGCCGGACCGTACCGGTGGTTACCGACGAGCACATTGTAACCATCGGTCCGAAGTGTCATGTCACCTGCCTTGATTCTACAACGGGCGAATTCCGCTGGATGTTTGATTTGGTAGCAGAATATAAAACCAGGGTGCCGCAGTGGTACACGGCGCAATGCCCGCTTATCGATAACGGCAGGGCGATAATTGCACCGGCCGGGAAGAATGTCCTCATGATGGCGGTCGATTGCAAAACAGGCGAGATTATATGGGAAACGCCGAATCCGGACGGCTGGGTGATGACCCACTCGTCAATCGTACCGATGGAGTTCAACGGCAGGCGTTTTTACATCTATTGCGGCGGCTCCCAGACCAACGGCGGAGTTGCAGGAATATCCGCTGAGGACGGCAGAGTGTTGTGGAAGACCGACCGGTGGAAGGTGCTGATTAACGTCCCGATGCCGATTGTTATCGAGCCGGACAGGATATTTCTGACCGCCGGTTACGGCCAGGTCGATTACGGATGTACGATGCTTCGACTGTCGGAAGTTGATGGAGAGATGCGGGTACAGCAGGAATTTGTGCGTCCAACCGATATCTTCGGTTCGATACAGCAGACGCCGATTTATTACGATGGCTATATCTACGGAATCAGGCCGGACAAGAAACTGGTCTGCCTCGACTTAAACGGCCAAATTGTCTGGACAAGTCCTGATACTCATCTTTTCGGCTCCCGCGGTTTCGGTCCTTATTCGATAGCAAACGGGATTATATATGTGCTTGATGACGAAGGCCTAATGACCCTGGTGGAAGCTACGCCGAATGGATACGTTCAGCTTGACGAAGCACAGGTTATGGATGGAAACGAGGCATGGGGGCCGATGGCCTTTGCTTCCGGCAGATTGATTGTACGTGATTTGACTAAAATGTTATGTGTTGATATTACAGGGCAATGAGTAATTAAGCTATGTCGATTGAACGAAATATATATTTTTGTTATAATGCCAGCTTACTGAATTGGGTTTTAGCATATTTGGTGAAGGAATGAGAAAGCAGTCAGGAGCCGTAGATTCCCGGTCGATTATCGTCGTCCTTGTCACGGTGGCGGTGATTGTGGCCATTATTGCATTGATTCGATTCGATGCGACCGGCGAAAAAGGCAGCGGCCTCGAAAAGAAATTCATATACGACGTCGAGGAACTGGCAAAAATTGATCCGAATCTGATTATCTATGAAGAATCCGCACAGGCATTCGGCACCGGGCTTGCAAAATCACACAACGTGGCGATGAATACGAAAGGTTCGATATATGTATGTGGTGACAACGTTGTGAGGATATTCAATTCGAACGGGGATTTGCTTGACGAAATCAAACTCAAGGAGACGCCGAGATGTATGGCCCCCTTCGAAGACGGTACAATTTATATCGGCTTCAAGAACCATGTAGAGACTTACGATACCGAAGGACAGCAGTTAGTAAAATGGGATAGTCTCGGAGATGATGCGATTATAACAAGTATCGCCCTTTCAGGAAATGACGTCTTCGTTGCCGATGCGGGCAATCGAATTGTCGTTCGTTACGATACCGCCGGCAATGTGATAAGTCATATCGGTGAAAAAGATCCCGACAGAAACGTTCCCGGCTTTGTCGTTCCGAGTCCGTACTTCGACCTTGCCGTCTCCAAAGACGGCCTACTTAGAGTCGTAGACCCGGGCCGACTTAGAATAGAGGCATATACATTCGATGGAGACCTCGAATTATGGTGGGGCGAGGCATCGACTGATATCGAGGGATTCTGCGGCTGCTGCAATCCCGTGAACATCGCGGTGCTGCCGGACGGTGGTTTTGTTACCGCTGAAAAAGGTCTGATACGAGTGAAGGTTTACAACTCCGACGGCGGTTTCGTTGGAGTCGTCGCCGGTCCAGAGCAATTGGCAGGGGACATCGAGCAAAAGATTTGCGTGTTACCGGAAGAATGCCAGGAAGACGGTTTTGACGTGGCTGCAGATTCGAACGGACGCATCATTATTCTGGACACGATTAAAAATATGGTAAGGATCTTCAGTAAAAAAGAGGACTGACTTTGGACGAAAATACTCGGAACAAAAATAGTAGACGCGAATTTTTTAATCAAGCCCTGCGGTATGCGGCTACGGGACTTTTAGCTGTCCTTGGCGGCGTTATCTATGCCAAAAGACGCAAATTGATCCGACAGGGAATTTGCATTAATGATAATCTTTGCGCCGATTGCAAGCTATTCAACGAATGCGAACTTTCAGTAAAACAATTTACAGGCAGTAAAAAATAATGGCAGAAGAAAACAAAATAATCAGCAGGCGTAATCTGCTAAAAGACAGCTTTTGGGGCGCATCTCTGGCGGCACTCGGAGCCGTCGCAGGATTCGCCTTTTACAAAAATAAAAAGACAGGACTTGTCTGGCAGATCGACCCTTACAAGTGCGTGGCATGCGGCAACTGCGCCACATACTGCGTGCTTGAAGAATCCGCAGTCAAGTGTATCCAGGCATTCGAAATATGCGGATATTGTGACCTCTGTCCCGGCTATCTCGAACCAGGAGCAAAGGCACTTGATACCGGCGCCGAAAACGAGCTTTGCCCGACCGGCGCGATAAAACGCCGCTTCATAGAAGATCCGTATTATGAATACACGATAGACGAGTCGCTCTGTATCGCCTGTGGCAAGTGCGTCAAGGGTTGTGCGGCCTTCGGAAACGGCTCGCTGTTTCTGCAGGTCCGACACGACCGCTGTCTGAATTGCAATGAATGTTCAATCGCCGCGGCTTGTCCTTCCGGCGCGTTTAAGCGTGTTCCTGCGGACCAGCCTTATCTGTTTAAGAAAATGGACCGCGCTTAATGATAGATTATCGCAGTATAACAATCTTAATCGTAATACTTTGTATTCTTTCCGGTGTTACATCGGGTATTGAACGTTTTCCTCCTCCGGAATTCGAGAGCGGCTATCAATTGCCGACTTCAACGCAGCCTCCGACTCGACAGGACATATACGAGTATATCGATGTATTAGTGCTTTTGATTGCTTTGGGACTTGCTTCATATTTAGTGCTTAAACAACGCAGCCGGCGGGGAATCTTTGCGTTGACGGTATTTTCATTATTGTATTTCGGTTTCTGGAGAGAAGGTTGCATCTGCCCCATCGGGGCGACCCAGAATATAACTTTGTCAATCTTCGATCCCGACTATGCGGCCCCGATATTCGTTGTAGCGTTTTTCGTCCTGCCGCTTATATTTACACTCTTCTTCGGTCGGACTTTCTGTGCGGCGGTCTGCCCGCTTGGTGCAATCCAGGATTTCGTTCTTTTACGCCCAGTCTCCGTGCCGCAATGGATCGAAAGTGCACTTCGGTTGTTTGCCTATGTTTATCTCGGAGCAGCCGTTCTGCTGGCGGCCACCGGCAGCGCATTTATTATATGCAGGTACGACCCGTTCGTCTCGATCTTCCGTTTCAGCGGCAACTTGAACATCCTCATTCTCGGAGGATGTCTGCTGCTTATCGGCGTGTTCATAGGTCGGCCGTACTGCCGATTCATATGCCCTTATGGTGTAATACTAAGGCAGTTTTCAAGATTATCAAAAAAACGTGTCACTATCACACCGGACGAATGTATCCAGTGCAGGCTGTGCGAGGACACCTGTCCTTTCGGTGCTATCAGGAAACCCGTAAAAGACTGGTCGGCGGAAGATTACAGGAAAAGCAAAAAAAGACTCGCTCTTTTCATACTTCTGCTTCCGGTGCTGATTTTCCTTGGCGGACTGGCAGGTTCAAATTTGAAGGCGGTGATAGCTCTCTCACACCCGACTGTCAGACTGGCAGAACGGATCTATCAGGAAGAAAACGGCCAGGTCGAGGGAACGACCGATGCAAGCTCTGCCTACAGGGCCACAGGTCAAACGATTGGAGAGCTTTATAACGAGGCAAATACAATCCGTTCTCAATTCGGGACAGGCGGCTGGATAATCGGTGGATTTGTCGGATTGGTGATAGGATTAAAGCTCATTGGTTTATCGATCCGGAGAAAAAGAACAGATTACGAAGCTGACAGAGCGAGCTGCCTGGCCTGCGGCCGATGTTTCGAATACTGCCCGAGGGAACATATAAGACTAAACAAGCTGAAAGAAGCAACTATTAAAAACTAATGAAATTTCATAATAAAATCACAGAGAAAAAACAAACACAAAACGCATGGTATCGATGCGCAATCACAACCGCCGTTATTAGTGCAGCCTTTGTTGTTGTCGTATCCGTATTTTTCATATTGAACTATATTCAAATAAGAAACGAAGATATAACACTTGAAGAAGATTTAGTGGCCCAAAAGGCCCAGGTTCAGGAAAGACCCGACGACCAGCAGCTTTTGTCGCAGATTCGAGAGCGGGATTTGCGGTATAGACAACAATGGTTCCAAAGACAGTACCGCTCCCGTATGGGCAGCTATCTGCTTATCGGCGGTATAGCATTTTTCCTGATATGCCTGAAGTGGGCCGATACTCAAAAAAAGAAACCTCCGCATCCGGGACAATTCACAGGTAAATCCTACGAACATATACAACAGGCTACGTTTGCACGTTGGTCTGTGGCCGCAGTCATATTGATATTTGGCTCCACGGCCTTGCTCTTTGCAACAAAACCCGCTATTGATTTGGCCGAGTTGGAATCAACCGATACACCTTGGCCGTCGATGGAACAGGTCAATAAAAACTGGCCGTATTTTCGCGGACCCAACGGAAACGGAATCAGTGCATATACGAACATACCTACCAAATGGAACGGCGGTACAGGTGAAGGAATCCTCTGGAAAACCAAAGTGCCGCTTCCCGGAAACAACTCACCGGTTGTTTGGAATGAGCGTGTATTTCTTTCCGGCGCCGACCCGAACGAAAACAAAGTTTTCTGTTTCGATGCCGCATCTGGCGAGTTGCTCTGGACGGGCAATGTCGCACATACGAGCGGAGAGCAGCTCGAAAATATCATGGAAGATACCGGCTACGCCGCTCCGACTATGGCAACAAATGGAAGACGGGTTTACGCTATTTTCGTAACCGGTGATGTCGGCTGTTTTGATTTCAACGGCAGGAAGGTCTGGGAAAAAAGTCTCGGTATACCTGAAAGCAGCTATGGCTATGCATCTTCCCTTGTAATGTATCAAAATCTGCTTCTTATCCAGTTCGACCAGGGTACCGCTGAAGACGGATTGTCGTCAATGATTGCCCTGGACGGTTCCTCCGGGCGAGTGGTTTGGCAGACAAAACGACCAGTATCTAATGCATGGACCTCGCCGATAGTAGTTAAAGTCGGCGATCAATACCAGTTGATAACTGCCAGCGATCCTTTTGTGATTGGATACGATCCGGCTAACGGCGAAGAGCTTTGGCGGGTCAACTGTCTTGGTGCAGATGAGGCTCCTTCGCCGATTTATGCGGGTGGTCTTGTTTTCGTAATTGAACCGTACTCCAAACTGGTCGCTATTAAGCCGGACGGCCGGGGAGATGTCACCGAAACTCATATTGCATGGAAAATCGAAGAAGGGGGACCGGACATCTGCTCACCGGCCAGCAACGGGGAACTGATTTTTATGCTTTCTTCGGAAGGATGGCTTAGCAGTTATAAACTTTCGGACCAAAAGAAGGTATGGGAAAAAGACCTTAAAGGATTTTTCACCGCTTCGCCCAGTCTGGTCGGTAATAAATTATACCTGCTCAGTCAAAAAGGTGTTATGCACATAGCAGAATCAGGTTCCGAATACAAGGAACTGACTGTAAACGGGCTGGGTGAAAAATGCAATGCATCGCCGGCTTTCGTCGACGGGCGTATCTACATCCGCGGCGTAGAAAATCTGTACTGTATAGGAAACAAGTGATTGATGGAAAACCTTGATTTGACATTCGTAGATAAAACTGTGGAAGAAATCGGGACCGGTCCGGAAAATGTCCTTCCGATTTTACAGGCTGTCCAGAATCACTTCGGATATCTGCCCGGTGAAGCCCTTGAGCGAATATGCGAAATATCTAAAATCACACCGGCATCAATCGCGGGTGTATCAACGTTCTATAACCAGTTCCGACATAGTCCGGTCGGTCGCCATATTATCCACATCTGTGTAGGAACCGCCTGCCATGTCAAAGGAGCTGACCGAATATACGAAGCGTTTCAAAGACATCTCGGAATTGCACAAAACGAAGACACTGATTCGCAGAAATTATTTACCCTGGAAAAAATCGCATGCCTCGGGTGCTGCACGCTTGCTCCGGCTGTTCAAATCGATGAAGTGACATACGGCCATCTTACTCCCGACACAGTATCAACGGTTTTGGAAGATTTCTTCAGGTATCAGCAGCACAAAAAAGAACAGAAGACCAAATTACGACAAACCCTGTCTGCGGAAACCAAACCACGCGGCGAAATCCGTCTCGGTCTGGGTTCTTGTTGTATCGCGCGGGGAAGCGGCAAGGTGCAGCAGGCTCTCGAAAAGGCCCTCTCGGAAACTGGTATTAATCTAACAGTCAAACGGGTCGGATGTGTCGGGATGTGTTATCAAACTCCATTAGTGGAAGTGGTCTTGCCCGACGGCAAATCTTCTCTTTACGCCAGGGTCCAGCCGGAAGACACAAAGGCAATCGTTTTACGACACTTCAAGGTAAACGGTATCAGCAAACGAATCTCTAACAGAATCTCCGGCGTTCTGGATCATCTGTTAACAGATGAAAAGCCTCAACCTGTGACACGGTATTCGATAGATGTACGTGAGCGACAGGTGGCCGATTTCCTCGAAAGGCAAAAGCATATCGCAACGGAACACTACGGCCACATTGATCCGGTTGATATCGATGAGTACATCTCGAACGAAGGATTTACAGCTCTTCAAAATTGTGTCCATGAAGCTAATCCGGAACAAATCATATCCGAAATCGAACGCAGCGGGCTTCGAGGAAGGGGCGGCGCGGGATTTCCGACGTCTCGAAAATGGGCCGCTGTTCGAAGCAATACTTCCGAAAAAAAATATATAGTCTGTAACGGCGACGAAGGCGATCCCGGCGCATTCATGGACAGGATGTTGATGGAATCATATCCGTTTCGTATAATCGAAGGTATGACAATAGCCGCATACGTCGTCGGCGCAAGTGAAGGATATTTCTATATCCGCGCCGAATATCCACTCGCTATTAAACGAATCAGCCAGGCAATCGAAGAATGCAAAAAGAGAGGTATGCTGGGTAATAATATCTTCGACAGTGGTTTTTCACTCAATCTGAAAATTGTACCCGGCGCCGGAGCTTTCGTATGCGGCGAAGAGACCGCGCTGTTAGCAAGCATAGAAGGACGCCGCGGAATGCCCCGGTTGCGGCCGCCATATCCGGCCCAAAAGGGTCTCTGGGGCAGGCCAACTCTTATCAACAATGTCGAAACGTACGCCGCCGTACCGTGGATTTTACGCAATGGCGCCGGAGCATACACACAGCTCGGAACCGACAGCAGCAAGGGCACAAAAGTTTTTGCCCTGGCGGGAAAGATTGCACGCGGTGGACTCATCGAAGTACCTATGGGTATTTCCATCCAGCAGATTATTAATGACATCGGCGGGGGGATCGCAGGTGGAAAAAAACTAAAAGCCGTCCAGGTCGGCGGGCCGTCCGGTGGATGCGTCCCGGCAAACCTTGCACATCTTCCGGTCGATTACGAAACGCTTCAGAGTATCGGAACTATGATGGGCTCCGGAGGACTTGTCGCTTTGGACGAATCGGATTGTATGGTGGACATTGCACGATACTTTTTGGAGTTTACACAAAACCAGTCCTGCGGCAAATGCACTCCGTGCAGAATTGGCACAAAACGAATGCTGGATATCCTCGATCAGTTGTGCGCCGGAAATGGCAAAAGTTCCGACATCGAGGAACTGGAGCAACTTTCTCACATGGTTCAAACAACAAGCCTGTGCGGGCTCGGCAAAACGGCCCCGAATCCTGTACTTTCTACAATCAAATATTTCAGAGACGAGTACGAAGCGCACGTGGAAAAACGCTGCCCGGCCGGCAAATGCAAGGCGCTTATTGCTTATTCAGTAAACGATGACTGCATCGGCTGTACTTTGTGCGCACAGCACTGTCCGGCCGATGCGATAGAAATGAAGCCGTATGAAAAGCACGAAATCGATACAGAAAAATGTATCCGCTGTGGAACGTGCAAGAATGTGTGTCCAACGGATGCGGTTGAGGTCAAATAGTCAATGCCGAAACTTATCATAGACAATCGGGAAGTTGAAGTTCAGGACGGCGCAACAATCCTTGACGCCGCTGTAAAGCTGGGAATTACAATCCCGACTATGTGCTTCTTGAAAGGCTTCGAACCTTCAACAAGTTGTATGGTCTGTGTTGTTAAAATCAATGATATGGCCAATCTTGTCCCGGCTTGTGGTACTCCTGCACAGGAAGGTATGAAAGTCCAAACGGACACCCCGGAAGTCATCCAGGCAAGAAAGACGGCCCTGGAGCTGCTCCTCAGCGACCATTTAGGCGACTGCATGGGACCTTGCCACGTAATTTGCCCTGCACGAATGAACATCCCGCTAATGATTCGCCAGATTGCAGCCGGAAAGCTCCGTGACGCAATCGAAACCGTCAAAAAAGACATTGCTTTACCGGCTGTATTAGGAAGGATTTGCCCTGCGCCATGCGAACGCGGATGCAGGCGCGCGGCTGTCTGCGGCTCCGACCAGGCTGTTTCAATCTGCCTGTTGAAACGTTACGTTGCAGACGTCGATTTGCAATCCGGGGAGCCATACTTGCCGACCTGCAAACCAAGGCAAAATAAAAGCGTCGCTATCGTTGGAGCAGGCCCTGCAGGACTGGCTGCCGGTTACTACCTGCAGCAGACCGGATTCGATTGCACAATCTTCGATGAACATGAACAACCTGGAGGCGCTTTAAGATTCGCAATCTCCGAGCAGGACTTACCCGGGGATGTGCTCGACAATGAAATCGATATTATCAAAAAATTAGGCGCAAAGTTCAAATTAAAAACACGAATCGATTCGGATTCGATGGAGGATCTGCGCAAAAAATTCGATGCTGTATTCATAGCCGTCGGTCAGATAAAATCCGAGGACGGTGAGTCACTTGGTCTTAAGACAGGAACAAACGGGATAGCGATAAACAACAATACTTATGAAACGAATCTTCCAGGAGTATTTGCCGGTGGAGATTCTGTTCACTCATCCAAGTCACAAAAGCTCGCCATCAGGGCGGTGGCCGATGGCAAAGAAGCCGCGATCTCTATCAGCCAGTATTTATCCGGTGAACCTGTCACAGGCCCGGCCAAACCATTTAACACTCGCATAGGCAAGCCCAAAGAAGACGAGGTCGAAATATTCATGGCCTGCGGTAGTAAATCGAAACGCCTCACGCCATCACAAAAGAGCAGCGGCTTTAATAACATAGAGGCACGCAAGGAAGCGGAACGCTGCCTGCATTGTGATTGCAGAAAAGCTGATAACTGCAGGTTAAGGTTGTATTCTCATAACTACGCAGCGAGTCCAAATCGATATAAAAGCCAGCGCCGCTCATTTATTCAGCATACTTCACACCCACAGATTATCTACGAACCAGGCAAGTGTATAGACTGCGGCCTGTGCATACAGATTGCAGCCAAAAATGGTGAAAAACTCGGAATGTCGTTTATCGGCAGGGGATTTGACGTTCGGATGGCGGTTCCGTTTGGCCGTCCTTTTGCCGAAGGGCTTGAAAAATCAGCCGCAGAGTGTATTGCCGCATGCCCTACAGGTGCGCTGGCATATAAGGAAACAAAAAACACTAATAAATAAGAAGTTGAAATCAGAAAAGGAATTGTGTATATATTTTTGTCAAAAAATGAAATCTATTTCAGGAGGTTAACTATGAAATCCAAATTACTAAGCAGTACATTAGCAATTATGTTGGTTTCTATGTTCTTAACAACCAATTATGGAATTGTCCGAGCCGCAGACTGGCCCAATTATCGAGGCCCGAATTATGATGGAATATCAAATGAAACCGGCTGGACTACGGACTGGCCGAGTAATGGACCGAAAGTTCTCTGGGAAGCATCCCTCGGAACCGGATTCGCCTCTATTTCAGTCAGCAACGGCCGGGCTTACTCGATGGGCAATATCAATGACAATGACATCTTATACTGTTTCGACGCGGCGACCGGCAAACAGATTTGGTCTAAATCGTACAAATGTCCCCTGAATGCCAAAAACCACGAAGGTGGACCGTGTGCTACTCCGACTGTTGACGGTGAAGCAATATATACATTCAGCAAAGTTGGCGATGCCCTGCGATTTAACGCCGCCACTGGAGATATCATCTGGCATAAAAACCTTAACAAGGAACTTGGTTTCAAACCACCAACCTGGGACTTTTCCGGTTCACCTCTTGTTATCGATGACTTGATTGTTCTCAACGCCGGCGCCGAAGGTATCGCTCTGAATAAGGCCGACGGCAGTGTTGCATGGCGAAGCGGAGGTGCAGTATCAGGGTATGCCACCGGTACACCTTTTACTTATGCCGGCCAAAAGTATATCGCAATGATGGTCTCGCAGGATATTATTTGTCTGAATCCAACTACGGGAGATGTTGTCTGGAAATTTCCATGGAAGACCAGTTATGACATTAATGCCGCTGAACCTGTTATCAAAGACGATCTTGTATTTATTACGTCGGGATACAATCACGGATGTGCACTTTTGAAAATAGACGGTAATAAAGTCTCTGAAGTCTGGCAAAACAAGAACATGAGTAACCAGGTCAACAGCT
>CAZKYP010000025.1:22274-24382 GCA_964556885.1 uncultured Pirellulales bacterium
GGCGGTGGAGGAAAACTCAAATGTGTCGAGTTTCTAACTGGCAAGGTAGTATGGGAGCAAGGTGGATTAGGTACCGGTTCGCTAATGCTCGCCGACGGCAAACTGATTATCCTCAGCGAAAGAGGCAAGCTGGTAATAGCCGATGCCTCACCGGAGGGATTCAAGGAGCTTGCCTCGGCCCAGATACTATCCGGCAAGTGCTGGACGGTCCCTGTACTGGCCAATGGAAGAATTTACGCTCGGAATGCGGACGGTAAATTAGTATGTGTTGACGTCAGTGGTAATTAACAAACGGAGGTAATATACATGCTGAAAACAAAGGAAAAATATTTATCAATAGTAATAATAAATCTTGTTTTGTTCCTGAATATGTCCGCCCGGGGAGCGGACTGGCCGCAGTGGCGGGGGCCTAATCGGGATGGAGTCTGTACAGAAACCGGTCTGCTAAAGAGCTGGCCGGAGGGCGGCCCGAAATTGCTCTGGGAGATATCCGGTCTTGGTCCGGGATACTCGAGCATGACGATAATAAATAACAAACTATACACCATGGGCGATATAAGATTTGGATCTGAAATGATCAATTGCATCCTCGCATACGACTTGTCTACGCAGAGACGCCTGTGGGAAGCAAAAGTCGGGCCTTCAGCCGTCAATGATGGTCCGCGATGTATGCCTACCTTCGACGACGGCCTTTTATATGCATTAAGCACATCGGGGGACATTGCATGTGTCAGAGCCGATGACGGCGAAGTGCTCTGGGCGAGGAACTTAGAGTCTGATTTTGGCGGTAAGAATCCTCAGTGGAAATTCAGCGAGTCACCGCTCATCGACGGCGATAAGGTTTTATGCACTCCCGGCGCGCGGGAAGCCGTTATGGTTGCTCTTAATAAAAAGAATGGCGAGCTTGTCTGGAAATGCTCCATGCCCGACATCGGCCCTAAAGGCTCTGATGATGCGGGATATTCGTCAATCGTAATATCCGAGGCCGGCGGTGTCCGGCAATATGTCCAGTTGACGAACAAAGGATTGATCGGCGTCGCTGCAAAGGACGGCAAATTTCTCTGGGGATATAATAATATAGCAAACCGCGTCGCCAATATCCCTACACCTATTGTTAGCGGAGATTATGTGTTCTGCTCAACAGCATACGAAACCGGAAGCGTATTGCTCAAATTAGTTCCCAATAATAGTGGCGTAAATGCTGAGGAAATCTATTTCCTTGACAAAAATACCTTTCAAAACCATCACGGCGGATATGTTAAAGTCGGTGATTATATCTATGGCGGCCATGGGCATAACTTAGGCAAACCGATATGTATCGAATTTATGACCGGCAAGGTCATGTGGGTAGTGGAGGACCAGCCCGGTGGCGGCTCGGCAGCCGTGCTTTATGCTGACGGTAATCTGTACTTTCGTTATCAGGACAACGTGATTGCCCTGATTGAGGCGAACCCGAACGAATACAAATTAAAGGGACAGTTTACCCTGCCCAAACGAAACAGCATGAGCGGCCAGGGCTGGCCGCACCCGGTAATCGTCGACGGCAAGCTGTATATCCGCCATAGTGACGTTCTGCTTGTATATGATATAAAAGCTCAATAATTACAGATGAATAAGCCATGAACGACAATGTCAAAACAGAAACATTAAAAGACAGTATGAACACAGGGATAAATCAATCCGCGCGTAAATATACGCCTTTCATGGAGCTCATCAACAATGTTCCTTACATAACGATGACAATCCTCGGCTCGATTATTTTCATGTTAAGCTTCGACAGCCCCGTCTGGTCGATGACTGCGGCGGGGGCATACCTGATTTACGGCCTGGCGGGGGCGTTCTGGATTATGATATTCGTGTGCCCGTACTGCCGGTACTTCGATACGAGGGAATGTCCCTGTGGCTACGGGCATATAGCGGTCAGATTCAGGACTAAAGAATCAGTAGAGTGTTTCAGCGATAAATTCAAAAAACACATTCCCGTTATCGTGCCACTCTGGTTCGTTCCGATACTGGCGGGCGTACCGGCCCTCGTGCGGAGCTTTTCGTGGCTGCTGTTGACCCTACTCGTCGTATTTTCAGTTGTGGCTTTTGTTGTGCTGCCGCTG
>CAZKYP010000026.1:0-24192 GCA_964556885.1 uncultured Pirellulales bacterium
TATTCGCCCTTGGCTACCGCCGCTATCCACGCAGTCGGTATCGATCTGATGGTTACCCATGCGGCAACCGTCATCTGGTTGGTTTCCTGCATACCGAACAGCGGGCTGTTGCCGCAGTCAATGTAGTCATCGCCGCTGAAATCAAGGGCATTGCCGGCAACACCATCGACAAACACTGGATCGCCGATGATTGTACCGTCGTTGCCGTTACCAGAGCCATCCAATACATCACCATCCAGAGCATATGAAGCAATAAGACCATCAACACCGGGATCGACCGGCTCCTGCACCATCAGGATTATCGCATTGGCTAACATTTTCTGACCGGTTGCGTTGAGGTTAAACGTTCCCTGTACCGGCCCATTCGCAGTACCACACATAAACGCCATACGCATTCCACCAGCGATCTGACCGGATCCAGGATAATACTCAACGCGGGGCAACCATGTTGCAATCCAGGCCGCATCGCCTGCCGTCGTTTTGGCAATTGCCATAAGCCTGCCGTTACCAACATCGGTGGTAATAAGGAACGAAGTACTACCTTCCACGTTCGGATCATTCGGATCGGCACTACCAACAGTCGGATCCAAAATATCAACTAACATCGTTTCCGGATCAATATCGATACCATCAAATACCACTGATGACACCGGATCTACAACCTCCATTAAAGGTGCACCGGGATCTGCAATTGCAGTACTGTCAAGCCATTTCCAACGACTACTCCTGGTCAGATATGGAGTCATATTTATCATCGGTGTTGTGACCGAGTTCCACATATCCGGCTCGCCGGCACCATTATAATTACCGCTATTTGTTGCACGGCCGATAATCACCAGATCCGCAGTATTAAGCTCATCCATTTTATTGGGATCGAGCTCCTCCCAATAATTTCTTCGAACATCGACATTATGAGCTTCAGCATCAAGCCAATCCACCAGACTCTGGTCATCATACACACCGTCGCCGTCTATGTCCGTTTCTTCGGTAACAACGATAACATTGAGACCGGTTGTGATTTCACCCTCAAGCAGTGTTCCGCCGCCGGGATATAAACTCGAAACAAGAGTTACATTGGTAGCACCTGCATCCGGAACATACTTCTCAAAAGTGGTTGCAGAACCTATATCGGAAAATTCAGTTTCTGCCAGATCGTCTTTATTTCGGGCTTTAACCCGGTATTCATAAGTTGTGTCTGGTGCAACGTCTATATCTGTATAATCCGGTGATGACTGCCAGCCGCTGCTGTGCCCGCCTACAGTGAGACACTCAAAGTAATACTCAACCCCACTGCCGTCACCTGAGGTTGCCGTAGTCGCTTTCATTACAATCGTTGATATTGAAGTAATATAAGGTTCTGTGGCCCATGTCATAGGATTGGGTGTCGGCGGCACCAGTGGAGGAGGCGGTGGACATGGACACGGATCATCACACATGTTCCGTATCGGTAAGAAGGGACTTTTCAAAACAGGAGCAAACAATAACGTCACTATCCCATCTGTGTCACTGTTCACAAAATCAGTCAAAGCCTGACTTGCACCTGTTGATGCCCTTTGATTGTTAGCTGGTGCATTAAATGTCAATAAAAGATCGGTCAAGTCTGCCGCATCCAGCGTTACCGGATATCCAAGGGAAGAGGCTTTAACACCGGGAGCAGTATCCCAGGTAACTGACTCCGTGATGTTATCCTTATCCTCAAGAACACCGTAAACATTGACCTTGCCGCCATATATACCCATATTGCTCAAACTAACATTGGATAATAACTTCAATCCACCCTTGAGGCCGGAGATATCAAAGCTAATCAACGTCACTCGACGTTTGTTTCCAATGTCGGATATATCAAGGGTATACGAATTCTTGCTGGCGTTAGGTCTCAGATTTCCATCATTACCGACAGTCACATCGGCGGATGACGCTATACTAAATAGTTGCGGCGACGCATGAAGGCCGCTGACAAGCAGCAAAATCAACGCCATAGATAACAAAATCTTTCTGTACATAATAATTCTCCTTTTTCTACTAAATAAGCAATCATAAAGATAATAAATATATTTTGGTCACGCACCAAAATATCAACGGCTTCCGATGAACTAAATTGTTTTATTCATATCGAAAAAAAACCGTCACAAAAAAAAATGAAAAAATTGCAACGTCACCACACCCTATCGTTTAGAATACGAACACAAGTTGTCTCTTGCCGAAAATACCTCCTTTCCGTAAAGACGTGTTAGCATATATGCTATTAGGGAATAGAAAAATATCTGTACTGACATATATAAGTTCTCTCATATAACTCAATACCTTGATTACCAATACTCCCTTTTAGCTTATTTCTTTAAAATCCCTCACAAAGAAATTGCTCTTCTTTGTGAGCCTCCTATATTGACATTATCAATATTACCTACATTTCAGTCAACCATTTTTTTAAAAAAATCGATTTTTTACAATAAATCTGGTTAAATTTTGAAATTTCCCCCCCAATACACCCGCCAAATCGGTTATATTCCGCTTATAAATTTTAACCGATATGATTTTTTTACAAACCAGCACAGTTATTATAAGCCCTATTATGTATGTTTATTAGTTTTTTTAGTGCTTTAACTGCGAATTTTTCCTATTTTCGTTGTGCAAAACGATTCATCATTACAAAAGATTAACAAAAATTTAATATTTTCTTTAGAAATGCTAATTTGTTTTCTATGTTGAAAAAAGGAACGACCGGGAATGAATTACAATATACAGATTATTAACAATACCATACTGTGAATTATTATCTGTTTTCCATTACTGCACGGGCCAATGTCACCGCCCAGCCGGCGGCAATAATAACCACCAAAGCTATAATAATATACCTAACTTTGACCTCTTTGAAAAAAGACCGGATAAATCCGAAATATATACCGGATACAGATACAAAAAATGCAATCAATGCCGTAATAGCCATTATACTGCACATCAAAGCGCATGCAGGTTGAATATAGAATGCCCGGACAATATGACCCTGAGAAAAAGCAAGTGTTGCAGTTGTCATGCCACATGTCGGACAGGGTAAACCGGTTCTTTGCTTGAATCCACATTCTCCCAGCCATCGTCCCATATCCAGATTGTATCGACCGACTAAAGCAAAGAAGGCAAAAAAGACAATGATTGCCATGCAAATAAACATTGCAATAAGTCTTTGCCCTGACGAGGCCCGGCTGAAAAATTTATGTCGATTTAGCTGTTGGCTTGCCTGCATATCGGCGTTAGAATACGCAACAATAATAGTTATGTCAAGATTGGAGATTAATAACAGTATATGCAGTTAGAGCAGAGAGATTTGAGAACGATGCTTGAAACGGCCATCGTAGCAGCACGTTTGGCCGGACAGAAGGCGATGGAAGAAATCGACTTTACCAAGAGTTCCGTTAAAAACGAAAACGAGCTGGTAACTCAGGCGGATTCCAAATGCCAGAAGATTATAATAGACCACATTAAAGAGAATTATCCCGACCATGGTTTCATCGGCGAGGAAGGCGCCGAAGGAAAAATCTTCAAGCAGCCGCCAAGAGGCAACGAAAAAATATGGTGGGTTATTGACCCAATTGACGGGACAAACAATTACGCACGTCGAATGTTATTATTTGCGGTCAGTATCGGAGTCATGTATGAAGGCACACCGATAATCGGTGTCATTTTCGAGCCTGCCACGGAGTCAATGTATACAGCAGTAAAAAACGAGGAAGCTCAATTAAACGGCAGGCGAATAAACACCGGCCACGAGAAAATAAACAGTTTTGCAAGCGTCGGCCTCGACAGCCATTTCGATAACGGCGTACCCAAGTGGACTTGTGAAATCATGCAGCGAACAAGGTTTAGAAATCTGGGTACAACCGCATTGCAATTGGCCTATGTTGCAAACGGCGCTCTTATTGCCACATTGGCTTTTACGCCGAAGTTATGGGACATAGCGGCCGGAGTAGTAATCGCAGAATCTGCAGGAGCAATTACAACCGATTGGCATGGAAATAAAATCTTTCCGCTCGATTTAAATAACTATGAGGGCCACAAGTTTAAGACCTTAACGGCAAATCCAAAAGCTTATCCCGAGTTTTTGGAACTCCTGAAATCTTAGCTTCATAACTTATCTCGGATCCGGAACAGGATGCAAAGCGATTATTTGTACCTCGTCCTCCGGTGATTTTACCTGGCTTCGGTCAAGGATCGCTATCACCCGTTTCTGCGGCCCGTCCGTACCGATACGCACGAGGATATAAACAGTAAAAACATCGCTGCGAACCGTCACGAGGTTGCTAATCCGTGAGAATATCACATCCCGTTCCTCGAAATCACTTATCGCTCCGTCATTCGGTGTAAGATCGGGGTATCCCTCCAAATCGACTCCAATATATACCGGATCATTAGCGTAATAACCCATCTGCTCAACCTGCACCAGATCACCGATGCTTTCAAAACCGCCGGCCACCGTATCTCTATAAGCAGTTATCGACTGTGCAATCGACTGGGCCATCCACGGCAACTGGGCGATTACAAACCACGGGGCGGTATTAATATTGATTCTTCCCTTTACTCTCGTCTCATCAGCCACAAAATCATGAACCGCAGGGTCCATAACCGTCAGATAATTAAATATTTTCGAGAAGGCTGGATTTCTTAAATCCATTCGTATGTCCCGTTCATTAGGCTCCGTGGCAACAACCATTCCAATCATATCACAAGGATCCGCACCCGGGCCGACAATCAGGGCTTTTGCCAAGTCACCGACAGAAACGAAATTTTCTATTGAATTTTCAAAATTATAATTCTTACCCGTTCCCTCTATAGGATTAACCAAACCTAACGAATTGGCGGAGGCTGATTCAAAATTCTGATAGACTATATTCCAGTCGTTGTCCGGCCGACAGTAAAATGTTTCAACGCTTTTAACAGTTTCCCACTCGAACCAATCGTCCTGTGTTTCCTGTTTATCAAGATATATGTCCTGCTCCGACACACGTCTGAGAAGATAAATATCATATCTTTCGTCTAATTCGTATGTTTCCGGGTCCGTACCCAAAGCATGATACTTTGCCAGAATCAGATTGGAATCCTCCCTGCCTGCTCCCGTCGACATAAAAGATGAAACATCAAAAACTCCCGAAGCTCCCACACTGCTGGTAACAACAAATCGCCCGCCGCCTGCTATCGCAAAACCGGTCAAATTGATAGTATTGACAACTTCATCACTTTGGTTTCGAAGCTCCAGTCTGAAATCACTTAACGGTATGTCAATATCAAACGGATTATAAAGTTCTATTGCGAAATCGTTATTTCCAGGGGCGTCCGCACCGGCAGAGCTTATCTGAAATCCTATCTCACTTATAAACGGCTGAGCCTCAAAGCCGTAAAATGTTCTCGAGTCAGTCGCCAGTGTAGTCACCTGGGCATCAGTATCGCGAAGATCAATCATATTAACCGCTAATTGAGCAGCCAATGCATTGGGATCTATCACTCTACTGCCGAGTGGAACACTCATAAATCCGGCTTTTATTGCGGCGTACAGCAAATTCTTATCGGCTAAATTGATATTAACCATCTTGCCGTTATTTAACGTCGCCCCGATGGGATTAATCACCCTGTCCATGTTGTATGTTGTGGCGATATGCCGATAAGCATAATTAGGGTCATTGAAACCTTCGTTATAAGCCCGCCTGAACCAGACATCAAGCGGCCCCCCTCCCGACGTCACCGGTGTCGATATAGTGTTCTCCCTCAGCTCAACGCTCCATTCTTCAAGACGTGTGTCTATACGCGTATGATTAAGCAGGAACCTGTATCGAAGCTCAAGCTCATCCGAAATATCAAAGGGTGTATAAGGTCCGTTCGGGTCGTCGTAACACCATATTACATTCTGTTCATAACTCAGAAGATCGAGCGGATCCAACCCAAGAGATGAGCTTGCTCTCGCTTCAAGCAGATTCGATATTTCCGTCGAGGTGGCCGGTTCGTCCGCTTTGCCCGCCAGTGCCATGAGATTAATCTGCAACTGGCTTGTGCCTCCGACGTCATATACCGCCGCATTCGGGTCGCTCGTATCCAACATAAAAGCCGTATTGGCATTCAACATGGCTCCATTATCAATAATCCTGACCGCCGCATAAATCGGTCTGCCTTTTTCAGAGGTAACATCATCCAGCTTAATCCACTTCGAATCACCTACGCCGTCGCCGTCGGCATCGGCGTTGGCGGATGCACTGTTGGCATCGGTAATCGGGCCGTACTCATCAATTACGACTGCCCGTACATCTCTATTTAAATTGTTCAGGCTCCCGGTCAGGTTGCTTATCTGCCGCCAGTAATAGTTACCGCCCGACTTATAAGGTTCAAGAACCGCCAGCCAGGGATCATTAACATCAGGATAATCATAGTATTCCTGGTCCGAGATACCGGGGACATCCGAAACAAGCTGCTGCGAAATCTTCGCCACCACCGTATCGACCGCAAAGTTCAGTTCCTTATTGTCCGATATACTGGAAGTCGCCATCTTGTCGACGCGCGAGACCATCACAAACAGCACACCGACTATAGCCAGCAGGCTGGTCAGGACCACCGCCAGTATGAGCGCCGAACCTTTGTGCAATCCGCTATAAGGAAATCTTTTATCTGTGTCTCTCATCTTCGCCGAATCAATCTTCCAAATAAACAATATGTGTAAAGGTCCTTCCTTCCTTGATGACACCTTTTGAATCATACAATGTAAAAGTAAACTTGAGCGCTCGTCCGAGCCCCGGAATCGTGTTAAAATGCGCCTTATCGACCTGCTCCCTCGGATAATTTATATTATTCATAGATACGCCGCCGCTTGGCGGATACGGATACAATACACCGGGTACCGCATTGGGTTCAGACAGGAAAAAATTCGTATCGCTCAGGTCTCCGTTTCCATCAGGGTCCACTTCCGGCAGCCACCGCTGCTCTGCTTCATACCAACCCTGTATCTTGAACTCCCCGACGCCCTCACATAAAAGCATATGAATCGTGTTCGGGTCATCCGGGTCGACATGGGCCCCCCTAACTTCTTCGTTGACAGTGCTGCTGCCAATTTTTATGTCGCTTATCACAGAGAGCATATTAGCCTTATTGGGCCATGATATTCTCTTCCATTGCTCCAGAGAAATTTTATCATACTCATACAAATTAGCCCACTCGTACCATTGCAGGTCGGTGAAGTTATCGGGATCGAGAAAATCGTCCAGATCCGGATCTGCCGTTAATATGTGCTGGGTTCTCGCAAGCATTCGCTTGGGCCTGTCCTGATCCTGGGCACGTAAATTGTCCTTTCTCGCAATCATATAACTGATTCTTGCAAGGTTGCCGCGAACCATCGGGTCGGTCTTATAAGACTGGAAATCACCGTCCGCAAAAAACACTATACGGTCGAATCTTTCGTATCCGTCAAGGTCGCTGTCTTTATATTCTGTATTTGCCAAAGGCCTTGCGGTCCATGCTATGAAAATCTCCCCATTTTTATTAAGTCCGTGGAAATCATTATTGAGCTGCTCGGTAACCGCACGCAGCTTCTGCATAATCTCTGAATTGGCGAGTGCAGTACGATGGGCGTCTATGCTGACCCGGAAAATAACGCTTGCAAAAGACATCACAACAACAAGAATCCCGATAGACACGAGAAGCTCTATTAATGTAAACGCCCTGTTTTTTCCTGTTTTGCAGCTCATTATTTACCGGCTTAAAATCTGATTACCCTCTGGTACACCGCTATACAGGGATTTCTGCCGCCATTGAGCGGCGGCGGAACTACCCAGATCGAATCTGTCATACTCCCCTGCCATACCCTGTCAAGCAGAATAGTATTGGGGGAATCGGCCAAACGCTCTATAACACGATAAAGCTGACCAGTCCGGTTATCAGCTATCGTACAGCCATCGTTGATATATTTCTGCTCATCGGCAAGATTGATTGTAAGCCTGTTTTCATTGCCCGCACCCGCAACGGTTGAAATCCCGACTTTAACGGGAGTCGGTCTTTCAGCGTCACCTGGATACGTCGCCCTTAATCCAATTTTTCTGCTGACGAAAACCGTTACCTGGATGAGCCTGTTATTTTCATCGGAGCCGACTCGTCTGCACAAAGCCGACCAGTAATACTGCTTGTCGGTCGACGTTTTTGTCGAAGGATATGCATACTCATTCGCATCAACATTACCGTTGATACTTTCAAATAATACAAGATTATCAACCGTTAAAACCGTTTGATTTGGATCGATGCCATATAACCGGACTTTTGCAAAGGCCTCATCAGTCACGACCGCCGCAATTGTTCGTTCCGTAGCTAATGTGCTGAAATAGATTCCCGTAAAAAACGTTCCGCCTATGAAAATCATACCGATTGCCAGCGTACCGACGGCAAGTAAAACTTCCATAAGAGAAAAACCGTTTTTTTTATATACCGAATCCATAATTTGCACATCACCGAAGATTATTTATTATCGTCCCCGTATATGGATTAATATATACCATATCCAGGCCTTTTATATAGTCGTACCTGCCCTGGGCATCAAGTTTATCAAACTGCGTTTTGTCATATATAACAAGTTTGTTCCTACTGAATTCGGCCCCTAAACCCAGTTCGGCATAATCATCCTGAACGAACAATCCGATATTATTGTTTCGAATATTAGTGGGAGAATTGAAAATTTTGTCCATCGAAATTTTGTCGGGAATCGAATTATCAGGCTGATAAACACCATCTTCATTCCTGACGCGAACATCCCGAACAACAAGCCTGCCCCCCGGAGCAAAAATTATGGAAAAGGTCGTGGTGTCCGTAACGTATCTGTTCTTTTGGTCGGGCCCGAGATTTTGGGCGTTCGTATCATCAAGATACTGCACCTTTATCGGCTCCTCATTGGTAGTCTCCGCATCCGCCCAGCTCGTTCCGGACGCGACTCGAACCACTAAATCCATCACACCGGAATTATCAGGCAATTTTATCGGCTTGAAACCTTCAATCGCCCGAAACCCGGGATTCAAACCCGTTTTACTATAATCATGTATAATGAAAATCATATACTGGTCGCCGGCCGCATCTTCCTGGAATCTCACACCGGCGTAGCGCTGCTCTTTGGCGGCGATTGCACGGGCCGACGCCAGGGCCGCTCCAATCATGCTCCTGGTGCCGCTTTGCGATTCGAATGAGCCAAGCAGGGCGCGAACCGCAGGCAATCCGAAAACAACAAGTATCGCCATGGTCGCAATAACAACGACCAGCTCGGTCAACGTCAGACCGGATTGTTTCGAATGTCCCTTCATCGCTTTGTCACCTGCTGGTTATATCATCGGCGGTGCCGATAATTTTGTCGGGTCCGGCCGATATCAAACTCGGAAACGTATCGCCGGAAACATACCTGTAATCCAAAATCGTTCCCCAGGGATCATAAATCTGCGGCATGCCGTCCGTCCCCGGAGCTTTTTTTACCAATGTATCACTGATTTTTTCCAATATCTGTTTAGAGCCTGGAGTTGCGTAAAGCTGCCCGTAAAGCGCCGCCGAATGAGTTGGGTAAGACGACTCGTTCGGGTCTGGAAATGTCTGCCGATAATCGTAATATTCCTGCAGTGCACCGTCAAGCAGTGCAAAGGCGCTCTTCAAGCTCCTTTCCCTGGACTGATTATCGATACCGATGGTAATAGTAATAACCATCGAAGCCAAAACGGCAATTATTGCGATGACAATAATCATCTCTATAAGCGTCCAGCCATATTGGTATTTGCACGTATTCATAACTTCAGCTTGCACTCTTAGTGTGCAGATGGAAGGTTTAGTAGCCAAAATTGCGTATGTCGTCACCAGTTCCAAAACGACCATCGGCACCGGCCGATATTAATATGTAAGAATCCGCCTTATAAGGCCAGGCTCTGACACTTACCTTCGGATCCCTTATATAGTCATAGAAATACTGGAACTGATTGGCTGATCTGCCAAGAAAATGCTCTCTATTGTCTATACGCTGCATTATTTGAACAATCGCATCATTATCGTAGACATTATATATATCACGTATCGTTTTTTCAGCGGTGTTCGCCCTGTAATAAAGAATGGGCGCTCCGGCCGTAACGGTTTGGCCGTTAATCAGCTTTATCTTCCTGAATCCGAACACATCACATATAACATAAGTATCCGGCGCCAAAGGCGAGGTGTCCGTAAACAAGCCGGGCTTATAAACTGAAATGTCACCCAGCCGAAAGACGGGCGTCGTCGCCAGTTCAAGATAAGGACCTCTTCTCTGATTCATAAGATCGGGATTATTGGAATCATAGACAAAAATTCCGTCATCATTGTAGCCGTTCGATCTGAAATCCGACTTAGGATGAAAGCCCAGCAAATCCCATCCCAAAAGAGCTTCACAAAGTTTCTGCGCACCGCAGTAATCGCTGCCTATCGCAGGCGGCAAAGGCCAGTTCGAAGCCGGGTAGTCTCCGAAATCGTTCCTGAAAGTCGCCAATGCAATCTCAATAGTATTGAACTGAGCCTTCTGCTTGGCCTCTCTGGCGGTATTACGAACATACTTCAAGGCAGGAATAAGCATGCCGACTAAAAGAGCCATTATTCCCAGCACTACCAACAACTCTATCAGCGTTAATCCTTTCCTTTTATTTTTCACAATTATTTCCTTTGTATATTAAACTCGGTTCATGATATTAAATAACCGGTCTCGTTGAAAACGCTTCCCGGCCACATACCCGCCGTTAAAATCAAACCGTATATATGACAGTCAGGATTCGAAAACTTATACCGGGACAACCCCGGCTCATACCAGCCGGCAATAAAGTACTCAGCTATTGCACTTCTCTGTATTTCCATTCAAAATTACATATATCATCAGGTGTGCCGTACTCACCGTCATAACCGGCCGAAATCAGGATAAAGGTGTCAGCCCTATAAGGCCTCGATGTCGTTGTGACCTTTTCGTTCCTTATGTTCATATAGAATCTTACGCCGGCCGCATAACTGCCTTCTTTCGCCAGACGATGGATAGCCGTCGGATTCCACGGCATACCAAGTAAAAGCAAATCCTGGTTGTCTCTATAATTATATATATTCTCGGTATCATCAGGATTGGAAACATTGTGTCTGGTCTTGGCGGTATTAGCCTTGTAGTAAAGTATAGGCATACCGATCTTTTTCCCGGTTGATTTTTGTGTCACACGCTTATAGACATCACATAATACAAAATGCTCGGGTGCAAACGGCGACGTTGTAGTATATATATCCCCGAGACGGTAGGCATTAGCATTCTCAAGCGGTAGATACGGTCCTTTTCTGGCACTCACATCAAAAGATGTACTATTAGCATCGTACAGTCTCTTGGTTCCATCTGTACCGTCGCTTCTGAATATCGAATCCGGATGAAAGCCCATCAAATCCTGTCCCATCATAGCCTCAGTAAGCTTCATAGCTCCACAGTATGACACACCCATCGGGTCCGTCGCACTTGAATCGGGATAACCGTCGAACTCGCTGTTGAAAAGCTCCAATGCAGTCTCAATGCTATGTAACTGAGCCCTTTGTTTCACATCCTGGGCGAACCGCCTGACCATATTCAAGGCCGGAACAAGAAGACCTATGAGTATTACGATAATGCTCATTACGGTCAGCAGCTCAACAATAGTGAACGCCTTTTTACTGGTTTGTTTTGTGATTGTTTCCATTTTTTGCTCCTTAACTGTCACGTTTTAATTTGTAAATTTAATTTATTTTTTTAAGACGAAGAAGAACTCAAAGTCGTAATAATCTGTATCATCGGCGCGAATATCGCCACGACAATCGTCATCACCATGCTGCCAAGGCAGACGATCATAATCGGCTCGAGCATCGACATAAGTGAGGCCACAAGCACGTCAACCTGCTCATCGTAGTTGTCGGCAACCTTCAGAAGCATTTTGTCAAGGTCACCTGTTTCTTCACCGACGGCAACCATATTGCAGACAATCAAATCGACGGTTTTTGACTGCCGCAGCGGCCCGGCAAATGTATCGCCCTGCCTGATGGAATTATGAACGTTGCCGAGCATGTTGGCAAAAACCTCGTTTCCCGCCGTCTCTCGCGTAACGTTGATGGCATCGAGAATCGGGACGCCGGCGCTGATTAATGTTCCGAGCGTTCTTGTCCATCGTGTAACCGACACTTTATTAGTAAGCTGACCGATGACAGGCAGCTTTAATTTAATAGAGTCCAGGATTAATCTGCCGAGACGAAACCTTCTGACTATCCTAAGCAGAAAAACCGTCGCAAACGGCACACCCATCAGGTATGCCCAGCCCCAGTGAAATGCAATCCATCCGCTGCACGCGAGCACGATCTGAGTAATCTTCGGCAGCGCCTTACCCTCGGTCATTTCCGAAAGAGCTGACTGGAACGAAGGCACTACGAATGTCATTAATCCCAAAAGAATCAGAAACGCCGCCGTCAAAACCACGGCGGGATAAATCATCGCACTCTTAACACGGGCTTTGAGTTTCTGGGCCTTTTCCATAAAATCCGCCACACGTGCCAAAATCAGGTCCAGAACACCACCCGTCTCACCGGCGGCAACCATGCTTACAAGCAGACGGTCAAAAGCCCTCGGGTGTTTGCCCATTGCCTCTGAAAGAGTCGAACCACCTTCGATATCATCAGCAACATAACAGATTACTCTCTTGAAATTTCCCTTTTGCTGTTCCTCGAGAATTCTCAGCGATCGCAAAATCGGCAAACCGGCATCCTGCAAAGTCGAAAGCTGTCTGGCAAACTGTGTCACGTTTTTTACTTTTACCTTGCCACCCGCCCCTCTTCTTTTCTTTGGCTTGGCGGCCGCTCTGGCCCCTGCTTTTTTAGACGCACCTCGCGGGCGTACCTTCGTCGGAAAGTACCCCATATTACGTATCTTGCTTATTGCTTCTTTTTCGCTGAGGGCCTCAATCTCATCCTTTATCTCAACGCCCTGCGAGTCCAGCGCTGAATATTGAAAAACCGGCATCTTCAACATCTCCTTTGCATTAGCATTTAATATTTATAATTTCACGAACCATACTGAATCCGTTTGATTTTATGCCTCCTCCATCATCGTTTCTTTGGCAATTTCATCAATTGTTGTAATACCATCATAAATCGCCGCAAGACCGTTATCGCGTAACAACCTCATACCATTTTTCTGAGCGGCCGAACGCAAGATGCCTGTCGAAGCCTGTTTCATAACCAGCTCTCTTATTTCATCGTTAAACACCATGATCTCAAAAATTCCGATTCGTCCCCTGTAACCGGTGTTATTACACCTGCTGCATCCGCGACCATAGTAAAATTTCTTTTCCTTTACATCATCAGGTGTTATCTGTAATTCCTTCAACTGGGTTTCACTGGGCTCGAACTGTGTCTTACAGTTCATACATATCCTTCTGACAAGCCGCTGAGCAATAATCCCCTCAACTGTTGCCGTAATCAAAAACGGCTCAACTCCCAAATCGAGCAGACGTGCAACCGAACTCGGTGCATCATTCGTGTGCAACGTGGTAAATACCACATGGCCCGTCAAAGATGCCTGAGCCGCAATCTCAGCCGTTTCAAGGTCACGAATCTCGCCGACCAGAATAATATCAGGGTCCTGACGCAAAATCGAACGTAGACATCTTGCAAATGTAAGACCGATATCAGGTTTCATCTGGACCTGTATCAATCCGTCGACGTCATATTCCACGGGGTCTTCTGTTGTAATTATCTTTGTCTCAATATCATTTAGCTGGTTCAATGCCGAGTAAAGAGTTGTTGTCTTGCCGCAGCCCGTAGGGCCGGTTACAATAATAATGCCGTTCGGTTTACGAATAAGAACATCGACCATTTCATGGTCTTCCCGTCTAAAGCCAAGTTCATCCATATTGAAGCTTGCCTGTGATCTGTCCAAAACACGCAATACAACGCTTTCACCGAACATTGTCGGTAAAACGCTTACCCGCAAGTCGATTGGATTACCGTGAACAGAAAGCGATATACGCCCATCTTGCGGCAGACGCCGCTCTGCAATGTCAAGGTCCGCCATAACCTTGATACGTGAACTTAACGCCGCTGCAATATATTTCGGCGGTGGTATCATTTCATAAAGCACACCGTCAATTCGATAACGCATCTTGTATTCGTTCTCAAACGGCTCAAAATGAATGTCAGACGCCTTGTCGCGAATCGCCTGCAGGAGCACAAGGTTCAACAGTTTTTTAACGGGATTTGACTCGGAAAGCTCTTTCAGCTCATCAAGATCGATACTCTGGTTTCTTCCGTCAAACTCGGCAAGAAACGAGTCGCTTTGTATTTCATCTATTAATTCGTTGATGTTATCGTCTTGCTGCGTCTCATAATATTTCGTAAGCGCTTTTTCAAGAGCATCTGCATCTGTTATTTTGGCTGTTACCTTAAATCCCATCAGCGTGCTCAAATCGTCCGTAGCCCTGAAATTTTCCGTATTGTCAAGAGCTACTATTAATTCATTCTTCCCCTTATCGTATTCGATTGGGATAATATGGTATGTTTTTGCCATCTGTGCCGTCACTTTTTCTATGACATCGGATGGAATGTCAATACCATCAATATTCATATATTCCATTCCACGTTGAGCAGCGAGGGCCTTTTGCAATTTCGCATCATCAACAAGACCAAGCTCGAGGAAAATTTGTCCTATTTTAACCTCCCCTTTTCGCTGGCTTTGTATTTTTAGGCACTCATGTACTTTTTCCCTGCTTAGAACGCCCATTTTTATTAGAATTCGACCGAGCGTCCTTCCTCTCAATTGCTCAACTGGTGGCATTTTGCTTGTCATACTCACATTCGCCATAGGACTATCCCATCAACTAACAACCTTATAAACCTATTGTATTATACGATAATAAAACATGGTTGGCAATACAATTATGGAATGGACATTTAGTTATTTAGACTGACTTTTTATTGATATTATTCTATGATATTCATCATATTATGAATATCAATTTATCAAAATATGCCTCCTTAAATATTTTTTTATAACAAATTTTAATTACATATAATCGAAGCCAAATTTGATAACAATCAAACAAAAAGACAAATATTGAAAAAATATCCGAGTACTTGTAAATGTTTTTGTATGACGTTGATATAGATATGATAGAAAATCGAAGGTATACAAACGCGCTTCTAGCCCTCCCATCACCATTTTTTCAATAAACTTGGGATCAAACTCACCCAAAAAAACTCTTTAGATCACCGTAATATCATTAACACGGGCCAATAATCTGCCAAAACGCTTACCTCATAATCCAGCGTTTCCCCTCAAAAACTAAGTTGTCAGCCCCACTTGATAAGGAATCACCCTTAATTTTATAGCTCAATTCGAGTGTTTTTCTCAGGAAAATCTCAACCGGGCGGCCATTTTCATCCAAATCAATTGGATGGTTGATGACAACCGTCTCATTGCTTAAACCTGTTATAAAAACCTTTATGCCACTTGCATCTTTCTTAAAATCAGACCATATAACAGCTATATCTTTCGTATTATCAGAACCTTGTAGAATTCGATTACCCGCAGTTTCTAAATTTTCGAGGAACGGATACTTACTTTGATGAAGTTTCTTAATCTGCTGAAAAACCATCGGTGATACAAATGTACCCTCGGATAAAATCTGGAAGTTATCGGTCATTAAATCGCATTTTGGATAAAAATCAATATCAGCACCAGTGTTGTTTGTCAGCGTAATAATAGTATACCAATACCTTTCCCGCCCGTTTACGTCGCGTGTCGGTAAAATTATCTGCTGCAGGTTGGTAAACTCAACATCAACGGTCCATTGTCCGTAAGCAGGCACAATAGCCGGCTCGGGAGCGGCGAAACATGCACAGCATGTTAACGTCAACACTCCCACCAACATGGTCCTATAAACGATATGACTCATCTTATTTACCCTCATCACAAATATATGTGTTAATATGTTTGAGTCCAAATTGTTTTCCAACCTATATTTTACACAAAAAAAGCACAGAATCCAAGCATATTTTGCCATTTACCTGAAATCCTAAGATACAATATTTTCAAAACCTTAATTTTAACCATAAGAATGTTATAAAATACGGATGAATTATCCTGACAAATTAGATTAAATTTCCCATATCAACTTCCCAACAAACAACATCTATATATAAAATCTGTTGCTGATTATAGCAATTTCGTTTATTTTATTAACTAATCCGGCAAAACTGATTCTTTTTAAGTACCTTTTACTAAAATGGAAGATTACCAAGAACAATTTCTACAGCAAATCCAGTCTGTACTCGAGGATGGAAATATAAAAGCTCTGGGTAAATTACTCAATGACCAGCGTACGAGCGACATAGCTGAAATCGTGGAAATTGTCGATAATGACCAGCGGCGTGCTATTTTCAATGTAATGGAAATGTCCGTATCCGCTGAGGTCCTGGAAAAAGTCGACGAGGCAACCAGGGCGGAGCTTTTTGATATACTTAATAATGACGAGCTTGTCAGCCTGGTTTCGGAAATGGACCCGGACGACGCCGCCGACGTTATTTCCGAGCTTCCCGAAGAAAAAAGAATCGATCTACTCATGGGCATTCCCGCCTCCGAATCCGTTGAGATAAGGAAACTATTAGGTTATTCGGAAGACTCGGCCGGCGGAATCATGGACCCTGTTTTGATAAGCGTATCTGAAGACGCCACTATCTCCGAGGCAATTAATAAGATTCGAACGGAGGAAATAGACGAGGATTTCTATTCAGTTTACATAGTAGACAAAAACGGCCGATTTCTCGGAGACGTAAGAATCCGACTCCTTTTAACACGTCCCGAAAACACAAGAATAGGCAATCTAATAGATCCCGATACCATTTACGTTAACGTAGATACGGACCAGGAAGAAGTCCGAAACATATTCAGCAAGAACGACCTGATCGTAGTACCCGTCCTTGACAGAAACCACAAGCTTGTGGGCCGGATCACTGCAGATCGCGTGATAGAAGTAGCTGAAGAAGAGGCCGCAGAAGATCTTTATACAATGGCCGGCACCGATCCTGAAGAGCTGGATAATGTATCAGTGCTACACGCAGCCCGCATCAGAATGACATGGTTGCTGCCCTGTCTTGTAGGTACGGCTATAACATCCACTGTCATGATCTTTTTCAGAACCCACCATCTGGAAGTCTTCATCGCAGCGGCGGCATTTGCACCGATGATACAGGCCATCTCCGGAAATGCCGGCCTTCAAACATCTGCAATAGTCGTATCCGGGCTGGCAACAGGTCACCTTGCTGCATTAAGATTCAGCCAGGTTTTTACGCGTGAGGTAAGAATCGCTTTGCTTGTCGCATTAAGCTGTGGCATATTAGGAGGCTTGTCATGCGCCTTTTTAATCAGCTTAAAAACCGCAAGTAATCTCAATAATCCCATATCAATTTCACGGCTGATCTTTGCATTCGGAACGGCCATGTTTTCTGCAATAATGGTTGCCACTACACTGGGTTTGTTTCTGCCGTTTTTGTTCCGCAGAATCAGAATAGATCCGGCTATCAGCTCCGGCCCTCTGGTTACAACGGCAAACGATTCGATTAGTGTTGCAATCTATATGACTCTCACGCTTTTACTGGCGACCTGACAAAATGTCACTATGTCCTGCTTGACTTCATTATCAGCAAGATTAAATCGAGGGTAAGAGAATAAACATAAACAACATAAAAACTACATTCCTTTCGTTAGATATGCCAAATATACACGGATTGGGAATTATAGTAAACGGCCATTGGCAGCCCGGTATAGGTGATCCCACGTTAATAGGCTGGCTGACCACTGCATTATATTTCATTGCCACCGGACTGTGTGGTATCTACGCATGGCGGGCAAATACATTTATTATTTCCAGCCGCTTTCGTCACCGGCTCTTCTGGTGGTCTCTTTTCGCCTTTATGCTGTTTCTGGCGATCAACAAACAATTGGACATCCAATCCTGGCTCATGCTGACCGGCAGACACATTGCACGGGCGCAGGGCTGGTATTCATACAGGGAAACTGTCAGGATGTGGTTCATTACCGGAGTTGCAATCTCTGGTTTTGTTCTGCTGATTTCTCTCGGTTGGATATTCAGATATGTCTTGCGAGATTACGGCCTGACCCTGACGGGCATTATGCTAATAATAATCTATATTATTATTCGAGCGGGTGCACATCATATTCAAATCATTGGTTGGGATCCTGGTGAAGCTCGTTTTAACTGGATTCTTGAAATCGGGGGGATTATTCTCGTCGGTCTATCGGCAGCTCTCGGTATCTTTCGTGAGAAAAAAAATCGCTGAAGGTATAGACCTTTATTGACGTGTCCGCCGAACAGCCATTCCCCTGCTCGGTCTGTTTTTATTAGAAATTTCTCTTATTCTTGAGTTGCCGCGAGAACGTTCCTGAGAAGCATATTCAGCCGGGATTTTTTGTCCTAACAATTTCAGGGCGTTCCTGCATATATCCCGCGTTGTTCGTTCACGTCGTTTTAGTCCCTGCATCAAAACATCCAGGGCAACCTTCTTCATTCTGCCCCGCATCTTTCTCAGTCCATAAGCGGCGGCGTTCTTTGCCGTGGCCGGATAATTTCCGTACAAGGCATTCTTCAGGATTTCAAAACCATCTTCCTGCATCCAGGACAAGTTAAAGGCCGCCCGCCTCCGGCTCGACGCATCAGATGAACCAAGTTGCTCTTGCAGCCTTTCAAGGAGCTTTACTGAGGCTTCATCTTTTTCTCTGTTTATCTGTGTTCTTCTTTCTGGCTCCATAAGTATTACATGAATATATCGGCAAGTATGGGCAAATTGCTGTAGTAGATTTACATTTTTGATATCGTCAAGCCCATCACCGGCAAATTAACCACTGACCCACAACAAAAACAAGGCACACAACTTCACCACGTCCCACCCACGATATCCCCTTCGTTTGGAACAGATATTTTATCTTTTCACACCACCATTGATAAAAATGGTTATCAAAATCCGGAAGATACAAAAATCAGTAAATATGGCAAAACCAAAGAAGTTAAACTGGGAAAAACAGCCTTTTATCATTCAGACAAAAAATTGTTTTGGCATTGAGGTTGACAGAACTATACTGAATTTGATAATATATATGTCTAAGGGTTTGTCTTTACAAATCTTAGGACAATTAATTTGCCTTGACAATCTACGACCGATAAATGATAAGGGCGTTGGAGAAGGATAGTAGGCCGATAACTTTTGGAGTTGCCGACATAATATGGGTGTAAAACAACCTATTGATGATAGAACAAGTCTGGAACATGAACCGGAACTAAACAAGTTTTTCAAAGCCGCAATTAAAACTCGGGCCAGTGACTTGCACCTCAAAGTCGGGCAGCCGCCAAAACTTCGACTTTTTGGGGAACTGAAAAATACGACCGGAGAAATTTTAACCGACAAGAGAATGGAGGAACTGGTTTTCGAGATTCTCAGTCCGACCCAGAAAGACTTTTTCCTGGAACACGGAACCATCGATTTCGCCCACGAAGTCAATGGCGAGCACCGTTTCCGAACAAACCTGTTTCGCCAGCGCGGCTCTATCAGCCTTGCAGCACGCCGCGTCAATTCGGTGATTCCGCCGTTCGAAGAGCTGCATCTGCCTCCCATATTAGAAAAAATATGTGAAACCAGACAGGGTCTGGTGCTCGTTGTAGGGCCGACCGGCTGCGGTAAAACGACCACCATTGCCTCAATGATTAATTATATTAACCGTACTCGCTCATGTCACATCATCACCGTAGAAGACCCTATAGAATATCTGTTCAAAGACGAAAAAGCGATAGTTTCACAAAGAGAAATCGGCATTGACTCCAAAGATTACGACGAAGCGCTCACTTATCTGATGAGACAGGACCCCGATGTTGTCTTTGTCGGTGAAATGCGTGACGCCAGAACAGTAGTTGCAGGAATGAGAGCCGCAGAAACAGGCCACCTTGTTTTCGGAACTATGCACTCCTCAAGTGCCTCTCAGGCCATTCACAGGCTCCTCGATTTATTCCCACAAAACGAAAGAGACCTCATCAGGCAGACATTGAGCATCGGACTAAAGGCTATTATCAGCCAGGTATTATTGCCATGTATCAAGGAAGGCATAGACAGAATACCCGCCGTCGAAATTTTAATTTCAAATGCCTCCGTCAGAAAGCTGATTTCCGAAGATCGTGAAGCTGATTTACCCAATATTATACGCAGCTCGCAACAGGAAGGTATGCAGGATCTTACATATAATCTTTGTGAGCTGGTTAATGACGGCTCCATCGATCCGAAGGATGCATATAAGTACGCACCCAACATAGAAGAACTGAAAATGGCACTCAAGGGCATCAGAACCACCGCCAGTGGGATTTTGTAAAATTTAACGGAGCATCTTATGCTGGATTTGTTGTTAGTCACCGCCGCATATGGCGGTTATATATCCATAATCAAACTCGCGGCTTTTTTAATCTTATTTTTCGCGTGGCTTCCTCTGCCAACCTGGGTATACCACGACGCCAAAGCTGTTGAAACAAAAGAGGTGGTCTGGGTCAGCATCATTTTAGCGGCGGGAGCGGCCGGAGCTGTGATATGGCTGATTGTGCCCGTATTCATCATAGGAATACTGGCTTACCTGATGGCCGTCGGTGTCACATCGCTGGCTTACGTAAAACACCGCAATTCAAGAGTCCTGGATTTCGACAAGGTACTGACCATTGATCACATCAAAAGCCTGATGGTCAGCAAAGAAAAGAAAATGGAAGCTCTAAAGAGTTTTTCCTTTATAACAGCAAATAAAAACGAAGTCCCTGTGCCTGAACCGAGAACACCCGACTTCTTCGGTTACAAGACAGCTTTCGAAATTATATCAGACGCCACATGGCGAAGGGCCAGTAATATTTTGTTCACCCCGACGGCACAGGATTATAATATAACATATAATGTCGACGGCGCATCCTTGAAACAACCGAGCATGAACAGAGACCAAATGGGATATTTTATCCATTTCATCAAGAGCGTCGCAGACCTTGACACCAGGGAGAAACGAAAACCACAAAAAGGAATTTTCAAAATCCGGCGTAACAAAGAAGACACTTCGTGGGAAGTGACAACAGCCGGTTCAACTGCTGGAGAACAAGTCAGGCTCAGGCAAATAACACATGACTCCGTTTCGAAACTGGCCGATATCGGCCTTATGCCGGAACAGTACGAACAGTTAAACCGGTTTCATGATATCCGCCACGGAGTTTATCTTATAAGCGGCCCGGCCAAAAGCGGCGTCACAACAACCCTTTATTCGATGCTTAGAAACCACGATGCCTTTATAAACAACATCAACACCCTTGAAAGACAACCTTCAGGACAACTGCTGAATATTACTCAAAACGTATTTCAGCTCAGCGATACCGGAACAAATACGTTCGCCAAAAAGCTTCAAACCGTGGTGCGAATGGGACCTGATATAGTAGGCGTCGCCGAATGTGAAGACGCCGAGACGGCCCAGATGGCCTGCGCAGCAGCAAAAGACGGAAAACTCATATATGTCACGCTCCATGCCGACAGTGTAATACAGACGCTGGGCAAATGGCTCAAATTCGTAGGCAATCGAAACCTTGTAGCCGATACGCTTCTCGGCATCAGTAATCAGCGGCTGCTAAGAATTCTTTGCGACGAATGTAAACAGGCATACGCACCCGATAAGGAGGTTTTCAGAAAATTTAATATAAGCGCCGAAAAAACCAAAGCTCTTTATCGCGCCGGGAAGGTACAGTACGACAAACACGGCAAACCATCAACATGTGAAAAATGTCAGGGAACCGGCTATTTCGGAAGGACCGGCGCCTTCGAGATAATCATAATGAACGATGAGCTGAAAAAAGTCATCAGAACCTCGAAATCATTACCGGAAATCGGCTCACAGTTCAGACGTGCCAAAATGTTATACCTGCAGGAACAGGCGTTAAGAAAAGTAATAGCCGGAAACGTGTCAATAAACGAAATGATTCGTGTGCTTTCGGCGACGAAAACAAAAAACACCAAATAATTCGAAATAATCATCCGAAATCGAGGAACATAAAATAAATCTGATATCCTCGAAAATAATGGAGACTTTGGAATGGCCATTGTAATAGTAGTGCTGATAATGATCGGTTGTGCTGTATATCAATACCTCAAAGGCACGTTTGTGAGGGCACTTTCAACGATAATAATCGCCGTCTGCGGCGGCATTGTCGCATTCAGTTTCTTTGAGTTTTTGGCCGAATTTATCATCAGCCGCGGCAAAGAAGGGAGTTTGCTCTTTCTCGTCCCCTGGGCTCAACCGCTCTGCTTTGTCCTGCTTTTTGTCCTTACTTTCGCCGTTCTCCAAACAGCGGCTGTCCAACTGACACAAAAACCGGTAGACCTTGGATTTATGCCGGAACGGATTGGACGGATTGTATGCGGTATTATTCTGGGTTTTTACGTATCCGGTCTTTTACTCATATGCCTTCAAATGGGACCTCTGCCTTCGAAATTTCCTTATCAGCGTTTAGATTCCGCAAAACTGGACCCGGACAATCCGAGCACAGTCCTGCTCAACGCCGATGGTTTTGCAATCGGTCTTTTCAACATGATAAGCAATGGCAGTTTCAGCGGCAAAAGAAGCTTTGGTACGGTTCACCCTGATTACCTGAACCAGCTTTTTATGAACCGGCTCAAAAATGACGTATCCCTTCTAAGCTGCTCACCTGTAATTGAAATTTCAAGACCGGCAGTCTGGCCGGCCCCGGACGCGGTAAAAAAACAAGTAGAGGATTTTGTCACCGAGTACAACAGCCGGGGAAAGCTTGTAGACCAGGATTCGAAGAAATCCATTCCTATGTCGAGCTGGCTGAGAAGCGGCTATGAACCAATAATAGTAAGAGTCGGATTAAAAAGAAGCGCGTTACAGGCCGATCCGCGAGTCAACGCCGCAATTTTTTCACTTACCCAGGTAAGACTGATCTGCAAACGAAAAGGATACGGGCAGGACCTGTATGCCGGAACGGCAATAAATGTCTTTCCACTCGGATACCTCAATAATACAAATCAGATCCAGCTTAATCCGGATGTACAGTTAAAAGGAGACAATTTCGGACGGAATGGAAACAAAAAGGATTTCGATTTCGTCTTCTGCATACCAACCGATCATGTACCGGTGCTGGTACAGTACAAGCTAAATAACATCCTCGATATTTCGAATGCAATCGCTCCGGCCGACCAGGCATTTCCCGGCTCGGGTTTAGATCGACCTTCCGAGAGAAATGAGGAACCGGCAAATCAACCTGAACGACAAGAAAATACTGAGGCGCCAGCCAACCAGGATACGCCGCCACCAGGAGCACAAAACACTAATCAGGGAAGCAGCCTAAGCGATGTCAGCAGAAATGCAGCAGGCTTGGATCTTGAAAGTGAAGACATGTAATACGACCAAAGGGGATACTTTTTATCACTGAAATTTGGACGATTGCGACAGCTTCATCCTGAACATATCCGGCTTATAGAATTATCACCCTGCGATTCCCGCCTCACGAAAAAGAAGATGGAATATAAAGTGGCTGACATTGTCACGAGGATTGCTTCTGCTTCGCGACGATTTACATCTTTAAGTGCAAACAGCCAGCTCTTCCAAATCAAGCTCCATTAGATGTTCAAGATACTCGTTGAGTTCTTCTTCCGTGAAAGTTTCCAGAAACTCAGGCTTTGCGCTTCTGTTGATCTTGCAGATGTATTCTATCAACTCCATTTTACTCATAAGTCCATACCCTTCTAAATCTGATAAAACTCCAAACAACCTACGCAATATCGACACAGCCTGTATTTTTTCTTTAGCCCGCCAACTGATCGTTTCCTTAACGCCCCATAACCAAACCACCATATAGTGTGTTTGTATATGCATGAATTACAACATATAGATAAGGATTGATATTAGCCGAGCACTCCTGTGTCTTTGTCCAATAAAAACATACTTGTTGAAAAACCAATTAAAGCTACAAAAAAGGAACATAATTTTTCTTTTTTCCCAATAAGCCGGAAATATTTGATATTTTATCGTAAACGGACTCGAATTTAAGACTTCTATAATAGTAGATTGCCGGCCGGCCGAAGGCGAAGAATTGGGTT
>CAZKYP010000027.1:0-24127 GCA_964556885.1 uncultured Pirellulales bacterium
CCCAGGACCTTCGGGCATTTCAAATAGAACGGCCCGCCCGCCATAGCGACTGCCACATCCATTCCACCGGCCCCGATGGCAAGCATACCAATCCCACCGCCGGTCGGCGTATGCGAATCGCTGCCCAACAGAGTCGCACCAGGTTTGCCGAAGCGCTCCAGGTGCACCTGATGGCAGATACCGTTTCCGGCCCGTGAATGATAGACACCGCATTTGGCCGCCACCGTTTGCAAATACAAATGGTCGTTGTGGTTCTCAGAACCAAAGCCCGCCATATTGTGATCGATGTAACTAACGGAAAGATCCGTCTTGACCGGCGCCAGGCCCATCGATTCGTACAGCAAGAAAGCCGTCGTTCCCGTGGCATCCTGAGTCAGTGTCTGGTCGATACGAATCCCAATCTGCTCACCCGCTTCGAGCCTGCCGTCAATTAGGTGTTTTTCCAATATCTTATAAACAAGTGTCTGTCCCAATTTCATACTCCTTTAAAACTAAAAGCCACAGTTTATCACAAATCATGTACAAAGACAAATTTCGAGGAAGGAATATTTCCAAAACTATACATTCAATGGTTCTAAAAATAGGAAGGCGGCCTTGTGCTCCGCCACACAAAGCCGCCCTGAAACTATTCACGCAAAAACTACCTGCTTCGGAATGTACGTACAAAAAATCCATTCCGAATCTATCAAGCCAACAATAAAACTATCACTGTGATTATCGAGGTCTCGGCGTATTAGGCAATCCGACGCCATCCTGTACGAGCAGCGAGTCCGTCCTGCTCTGGGGCTTGACGTTACCCGTGCTGAGTTCAGGCATAATACCCTTTTCCACCTCTGCGGCTCCTGCCATAGTGTAAACATTATCGTCGTTGACGCCGCAGAAAGGCTTGTCCTCGAAACTGACATGGCCGTCCATAAACAACACGTTCTGCCCGTCTTCCTGGTGCGACATCGAATTTCCCAGCTTTACGGATTCCTTGCCACCTATGGGATTGAAAGCGGCCCAGGTGTCCCTGCTCTCGGCAGCTTCGTTTGTTATCCACGGATTCCTGTCGCCCAACACCGCCAGGCCGGGATCACTCGCCGTCGTCAGTGCATACAACCCGAAGGGGTGATGGTATGAATAACTCACATGCTTTTCCGGCTCATTGTTCGGTCCGAAGTCCCAGAGAGTGAGCGGGTCCCTGTCCCCGACATTATAGTCGGAAGGTTTGAACTCCGTGACCGACGAATCGCCCTTGCAGAGAAACGACTTTGGCGTGACCTCTGCGTACTTAACCAGAAGGTACAAACAGGATGTGATTGTCGCCTGGCCGCTGGAGCCGTCCGCCGCAACACCGTATGCGCCGGACCTGTCGGTGGCCTGCCAGTTTTTTACATACCTGGCCCAGACGCTCTGCGGGCCACCCGCCCGCGGGAATTCATCGTCATAATCGGCGCTGTAGAGCAGTATTGCCTTGCCGATGCCGGACAGGTTCGTCCCGCAGATCAATCGGAAGGCAATCTGCCTGACCCTGGCCAGGGCCGGCATCAGAATGCCCATCAGCAGCGCTATGATCGCGATGACGACCAGCAGCTCAACTAATGTAAAACCTTTGCGTCTCATTTTAGTTCTCCTTTAATTATTTCGGAGACCCGCCAGCCGACCGCCATGAGCACATTTTCAAACTCCTGAATATGAATAAGTACTTTCAATTTACTAATTCTTTCGGCAGTTTCAGCCGAAAGTAACTCATAGCGCAAAGCGCCGTTTTTCGGCGAATCTCCATCGTTATAGTTTCTTCGCTCAAAAACGGTCGGTTTATTCTTTTTCAAACAATTAACATTTATCTTTATCAGGTTCATACCGTTATTTCCCCCCAACTTCCGCCAGGCTTCGTGTCGCTTCCGTAGGAACATAATCATCAGGAGTATTTTCAGCCGCTGCCCCAGCCCCGCCGACTAACTCAAGTTTAATATCTTCTTCTGAGGAAACTTTAGACAATGCATCCAGCATTCTCACCTGACTATAAACGGCAAACTTGCCTTTCTTATCAGCAAGTTTTAAAGCATTTTTGTACTCAGTTACGGCACTCCCCAGTCGGCCCGTTCTGTGCATAACAAGACCATTGCAAAAATGCACATCAGGATTGTCCGGTTCAAGACAAATCGCCGCAGCAGACGAATCGAGAGCTTTCTGAACATCACCCTTTACCAGCAGGGCAATCGATTGAATCATCCGGGCGACGGCAGATTGAGGATACACTTCCAATATTTCCTCAGCCTTCAACAAGGCTCCATGCGTTCTACCGGCCTGGACCATCCTCTCACACAAAACAAACAATTCCTTCTCGGTTCTTTTCCTCATGCTAAGCAGGGCAGGATTATCCGGCAGGACGGCCAGTCCGTCCATACAATATTTCAACCTGTCATGATAGCTCTCGGCGCAGTTAGCCATAATTAGATACTCGGAGGCGTGATGAAGTTTTTCATAGTCCGAAAGCCATTTATTCTTTTGCTCCCGACTGAATCCCTCCCATTCGATATGCCTGTAGACAGAATTGCCCCTTACGCAGGTAATAAATTCTCGAAACGCCCACCTGCCGGCCGCTGCATTGTCCGTGGTAAATTCAATGAAGGGCTGAAAATCACTGTTTATACTGAAAGACTTGATAAAGCGCTTAAGGTCGTCCTGGTCGCCGATATAACAGCTCAATACATCCATACTATTATTAATATTTATCTCGGACAGACTGTCTCGCACCCCGTCCTTCGATAATTCCATCTCTATATATTTTGGCGAGAAATACTGCGGCTGCTGCGAACCGGCCACGAGGAAGTATTCGGCCGGGCTTGGAGTCATATACCATATCGTTACATACGGGAACACATCCATCATCGTGCCGATTATGCTGTTCAATACCGAAGCCGGTTCCACACTGTGCGTTGGTATCCATGAAAGAAACAATCCGTTCTCGTCGAGATGCTTTCTGGCATCTTCAAAGTATTCCCTGGCGTAAAGAGAAGAATTTTCTGCGAAGTGCTTCGGATGGATCGAATCATTAACGATTGCATCGTACTTTCGGTCGGTCAGGTGAATATAATTTTTTGCATCCATATAAATCATGTCTATTTCTTCGTCCAGCCTTTCGCCGAGGTTAATATGTCCGAAAAACCTCAAGGACAAATCCACCACCTCCGGAGAAATCTCGACACAGTCCGCCCTTTCGAGCCTGTGCAGAGCCATGCAGGCCGTACTTTCACCTGAGCCGAATCCCACGGACAAGACATTTCTCGCCCCCTTATTGAGCAATACTCCGAAATGGCCCAGCATCTTCTGGTCGCTTCGCCAGAAATAAGTGTCACCTGCAACCCTCTGGCCCGATACATAAAGATATAGAGTCTGCTCACGCTGGTCCTTGTACAGTGACACTGTCGTAGTCATTCCCTCCTCAACCTCAACAAGCTCAAGCTGCCCGGGCAGCATCGGATTACTTTTAACTACGGTATCAAACAAACCGGGCGGCATTCTCACGACAACTATTGTCGATACAACAGCGACTACCAGACCAAACCGCCCTACAGTCCTGGAGCCGCGTGCAAACGACAACCACAGAACCACCGCCATCCAAATAGCCGCCAGACCAAGGATGGAGATTGTCCACTGCAATCCAAATTGTGGTATAAGAACAAAGCCGGTGGCAATACCACCCGCCACAGCTCCTATTGTATTCACCCCGTAGGCGGTTCCCGTGGAACGCCCCACCTTGTGAACATAGCCGGTCCAGGCCTGCAACGCCATCGGGAAACCCGCACCCATAAACAAAGACGGCAATAAAAACAAAAACGCACTTTGGGCAAGGGGCTTAGTCATATATGTTGAAAACGGCATAAACATTCTCGCCAGTTCGACCTCCCGATTAATGTCCGGAAGAAACCTCGAAATCCAGATTATCATCAGCGGCAGATACAAAACACCGCATATTCCTAACAGCGATAACGTCACAGCAAAACCTGCGGCGGGACTTTTCATTTGTTTGACCAGCGAGCTTCCGATGCCGGCACCAATCACATTTCCCAGCAGATAAATCGTCAGCACCGATGAAAATACATACGTATGTCCGCTCAATAAATGTATGATACTTCGCATCCATAACAACTCGTAGCCGATACATATCAGGCCGCTCAGGAAAAAGGCTGCAACAAGCACATACGCTCTGCTGTCGAGTCGGCCTGTTGCTACTTCGGCAGTTTTTAATTCTTCGGCTGCATCGTCGTAAAACCGGGACAAAAACCATCCGCCAAAAGCCACAATCAAATTCATTATCGCCGCGATGTATAAAGTACCCATGACACCGAAGTTTCGTATCAGAACAAATCCCGCCAAAAAGCAGCCGGCAGCCGCACCAAGAGTATTGAGAGCATAAAGCCTGCCGACCAGATGGCCCGCTTTCTCTTCGAACGAGGTGACAAATCTGCCCAGAAGCGGCAATGTGCTGCCCATCAGCATCGAGGGAACGAGCAGAATCAGACCTGAAACAATAACCTGAACTACCAGCAACTCAGTGTTGGAAGGATGACATGTTCGATAGAACCATATATAAACTCCGTCTACGATCTTTAGCCCAAACGGTAGAGACAGGGCGGTTATAGTGATGAGAGTCTCCAATACGGCATACAGCCGCAGTCGCTTTCTAATGCCCTCTGAGTATCTACCCATTATAAATGCACCCAGCGCCAATCCTCCCATGAAAGTCGAAACAACAATACTCGACGCGTAAACTGTATTGCCGAGCGTCAACTTCAGAAGCCGCACCCACACGACCTCATCGATCAGCGAGCACACTCCAGACGCAATATAAATCAACATCAACCAGTTAATGCTCACCTGCCTGGAGATGTCCTCGGCTCCATCTTTACCAATTTCGCCGATTTCATCACCAATCATGTTCCCGCCCAAAGCTTTCTCAACAATTGTCCGCTCCATTTTCATCTGCCTTTCATTTCCATAGACCATAGTAAACAGGCGCGCGCAGGGCCTGTCTGAATCCATTATTGAGGGGACTTTATCTGCGCGATGCGGCCATTCGTCGACGGTTACCGTTGAGAGTGATAATCCACAAACCGTAAGCTGTGAAACCGTCTTCAAAAGAAATCTATTCGGGCAGGATTAATGCCTTTAGTACGCATAAGGCGGATATGAAATAAAAGGTTATATGATGGCGACTTAAATTATGATAAGTCTGATTTTCCTGCCGCTGTGTTCTTGTTTTTCATATTGGCGCAAATTCAATGCGCAAGATTGCCCTCGATAAAACAATAGGTCCAACTGTTAAAGAACCATTCTTCGAAAAGCAGATTCAGGATATGAAAAACAAATGAAATATGATGACGACTTAAGATATTATAATATTAAAAACCTGCCTTTCTCTACGATTAATAATAACAGAAATGAAACAAATTGTCAAGCAATATTAATAACACTTTGCCTATTTTTCCAAAATCAAGGTATTTCGTCCAAAAACGCGGATATTTATAGGTCGAAACAAGTAAAAACACGAAATATTTTTTCAGCATTTAAATCGTGTTTTGAGGACTTTTCTAAAAATTCAGATCATTAAAAAACCCGTTGAATCCAAGAGACAATTTTGCTTTGCTGTTTCTATAGACTCGCTCGCAGAAGATATGTTTACTTGAATCTTTTCAGATACGAAATGCCGACAACCGTCGGTTCTTCAATCCAACTGACTTTGTCGGGATATGTCTTTTTAAAGCCGGATGAATACGAGTAGCGCTTGTTGTCGCCGAGGACCGGAATATTATGCACAAATCCGGTGAGTTTCGATGTTTTGTCTACTTTCCATGTCAGTGAAAAATTCGCCGATATTTCCGTATCGTATGCATCCCTGCTGCGTATATCGGCAATATTAGCCGCATTCCCACCCGCTTTCGCCAGTGCATCCAGGCCATCCTTTCGACCTTCAAATCCCCAAAGGATTTTCATATCCGCATGGACAGAGAGCGTATCGTCAAGAAGGCCAAGATTAGCGAAAAGTTTAGTGGCATGATTCGACCAGTTGTTCAGATTGTTCCCATTACCGAGAATAATGATGTCGGTGGGGTTGCTGCCCGTATCCAGGTAGTAATCCGAGTAACTTATACCGGAAATATTAATACCCTCATCAAGGTCCCAGTCGAGCTGTCTTATGTATGAATGATTAAGACCGAAATTGAAACTGTCTTTTTTATAACCGGTCTCAACTTCCAGGCCCATAGTCTTCAGAGTTCCCACAGGTGCACTGCGGCGTTGGTTCCAGTCCCATGCGATAACATCGTTCTGGTTGTAAAAAGTCGATGTCTGAAAGGAGATTCTCTCGTTGAATTTACCTGAATAAATCAGTTCCAGAGTATCGAGTCGTTCAGGACGATTGTCCATTCCCATCTTGTGGCTCATATACAATTCTTCCTGCGTGTTCATACGTACGGAACGCTGTGCTATGAATTTCAGATACTCGTTCCTATGTAATTCGCGAATCCAGGCGAATCGAGGCGAAAACATATAGCTCGCATACGAATGTTTATCGAGCCGTGCCGACCACAAAGTCGTCGTATTCGGATCCAGTTGGTAGTTCAATTCACCCAGGAAGGCATAGCTTCGGGTTTCCCAGCCATTTCCAACAGCGAAATACTTTTCATTGCCTGCAGCCACCTGTCTGAAGCCTGTTCCATAGGCATCGGATGATGGGCCGCTGATGATACCGTCCGCCAGCCTCAATCCGTTGTCTTCGTCTTTGCCCCAGCCCGGCCTGATAGTATCATAGCTGTACTCGAAACCGACGCCAGCCTTGATTTTCTCATTTTCAGGATTGTAATTTAACATAAAACGCGTGTAGTATTCCCACTCGGACCATATCCAGCCGATATTCTGCAGGTTATCCCTGTCGTTGGGTATAGGAATCGCGGCCGTGTCATACTTCTCAACATTATGCACATCAATAGAGCTTACACCGAAAATGGACTTGAGCTCGAAATGATCATCCAACGAATGCTGGTTTTCCAATGCCGTTTGAAAATAACGGTATCTCGTCTGTCGAAAATCCTCATATTCCCCGTCAATAAGGTACTGCACGGCACTGCCCTGAATCAGGGAAGAAGAGGCAGTGACATACCTCGACCAAAAGCGCCAGTCGTCGTTGAAATGAACATCAATATGCGCCTTAATCTGAGGCTCGTTATCGTAGTCCGACATATAAGTAAAAGGCGGACCGGATGGTCCTGCAGCCGAGCCGACATAACCGGCCGCGGAGCTGCTGACGCCATAAAGGTCCGGCCTTGTGCCATCGGTATGTACAACACTGAAATAGCTGTATATATCAGCTTCATCGGTACTTTCGCCATAGCTTATAAAATTCCCGAAACTATCATACTTGCCCCAGTATGCACCGCCGTAATTGACACCCGGTGCCTGCTGGGCGTTCTTGGTGTAGATATTGATTACGCCTCCGATCGCACCAGGGCCGTACGTCACCGAGCCTGGACCGCGGACAATTTCGATTTTGGCAATATCATTAAGGTCCCAGTTCAACAATTCCAGCCGGGCACCGTAATGGGACTTGATATTGACATTTATTCCATTGACATTGACGAGGAATTTATATGGTCTGTCCACGAGAACGCCGCGAATGCCGGGCAGCGGCCCGACACTGTGATTCATATAAATTGCACCGGGAACATATATTTCCAGTAAATCCAGGATATTTCTGGCCGGTGTCCGCGCGATATCTTCGGCGGTAATGGTTGTCACGCTGGCTGGTGTCTTGAGTGGATTTTTCTCGGTAATTGTCGCCGGGACATCGATCTCGACATCCATAAGCTCCGTTATGGACATATCGAAAAAATCCTCCGGCTCGATGCTGTTGCCATCTTCGTTTCCGAAAGCTGTTACCATCGGCAACACGAGCAAAAGAATACTCGCCATTAAACAGATAACAAAATCAGAAGATTCACGTTCCATTAAGCCTGACCCTTGTATAACAATACAAGTACACATCGTCACTCTATAATCAGAGGTTTACTCAACTTTGTGATACTTGTGACAAACTTCACAGAAGTGTTATTAAAACCTTTGATTACATGTACTTACAAGACGCGAACATGCGCGCTCAACGGAAAATTTTTCACCAACAGAGATTATGGGACATTTGTGTACATAAAGAATCGCAGTACATTATAGACAGTGACAGAGGAGGGACATGAATTACTCAAAAATACGTGCAACCGGAAGATAAATTATTTCAGCAGCCATTGATGAACAAAAGCTGCAACAAGCCAGACAGCAAAACTTGTACAGAGAACTATCCACAGTGACAGTTGCCTGCGGAAACAAAGATATGCCGTAAAGAAAAACAGCATCGTAGGCACGATACCCCACAATGCACCTTTGGTATAAGCGGCCATAAGGGAAAAGTCGCCGGGATTATCCAGATACAGCCAGACAAGCACAATCAGTCCTGTCAAAGGCATCACCGCGACAAGACCGGCCGTTGTAGGGACCTTGCGCCCTATGGCCGTACAGATGCTGATAATGCTCAAACTAACCAACAGCTTGATTACAAACCGCATACGAAAACACCGACACAACGGAGCAAAAAAGCCCTCGACCCCGGAGTAAATCACTTACTTGACAAATCTAATGGTCAACGGGTATTGATAATGTTCACCATTGTTTGTTTTGACCGCAGCAATCAGCAAAAAGATTAAGTCAAAAATACCAACCACTGGTGCTAATATAAGGCCGACACCACAAAGTACCAAAACTGTTGATGCAACCCCATAAATCAACATGGATATCTGGAAATTCACGGCCTCTTTACCTTGCTCGTCAACAAAAGGAAATTCTTCCTTCTTAATCTGCCACAACACCAACGGTCCAATAACACAACCAATAACCGGAACTACCAGTCCGGCAAGTCCGGCCAGATGGCAGAACATAGCCCACATTCGCGCATCCTTGTTAATCTCCGGCTGCCCGGCACCTACCGGCTGCGCATCTATAACAGGTTGATTTGGTTGACCGGCTCCGGCGTTTTCGGGGGCCTGCGGATTTTCATTATTTTCTGTCATAGTTCAACTCCATATAATTAAACTATAAATCGATTCGACAAACCGAAACTCATTTCTAACCAGTCACGGCCAGGCAGTCAAGGGCAAAAATCAAACCACCTGACCTCAGCCAAACATTGTAAGAAGTAACATTATCGATAAAACAACCGTTTAATACCATTATCGTTCACCTGCAAGTCTTGTTCTTCATTATCTACATTACGATTGTTTTCAGATTTGTTACACAATTTTATAAAATCCAGTATCATACCGGCCGCAATAACGTTCCAGACCGTTTGGCCTACTACCCTCGGCCCGACAAAAAAGTGGAGCTTTAAGGCTTAAGTTCACCTTAAAGCTCCTCAGGACCTGACTGTGGAAAAGGTCTTATCGTAATGCGGGATTGGTTATCGTGCTGATGGGCCTCCGATAACCATATTATCCTGCGTCAGGTCTACATTCAGGCCGTTATTGACCTCAACATCGGACCAGGGTCCGCCGGAGACCGACGTAAACTGGTCGACACCGACAAACTGGGAACTCGAACTGATTCCGCGGGGCGTAATTTCCAACTGGTTCTGCTCACCAACGAAGCTCTGCTCACCTGCAGCGGCCCCGATACCACCGGCGTTGAACGCAATTGAATTCAGACCAATGCTGAGGTTCTGGCCTGCGGACCGCGAACCGAAAATGCCGGGTACGACAACCTGGCTCTGACCGCCTTCAGCAGAGGCATCCTGGTCGACAACACCAGCGCCGCGAAAACCAGTAGTGCTCGCGCTCTGGGTTAATACGGCAGCCTCGTCCTGAACGGCACCTATACCGCGGAAGACATCGTACGACTCCTGTGCATGACCGACCATTATCATGTTACCACCTTCTGCAGAACCTACTCCGAACCTTTCCACAACATTAAATGCGTTAACGGAAAATCCTTCCACCTGACCGATAGCGGCGAAGGCGCCGGAGGACAACAACAGAACAGCGATAAATAAAGTTAATAATCTCTTACACATTTTTTTCACTCCTTTTTCCTTCTATCGATTCCTTTCTAATTGATTAAGTCTTTAAAATCCTGCCATATTCATAAGCTCCGGGCTTACCTGGACCCCAACGAACGACCCTTTGCTCACAACCGTTTCCTTGCTCTGTGCCATTTCTTCAGGGGGCTGCGAAGACCGGGATGCAGGTTGGCTATTTTGCTGTAATCTGGGCTGTCGTCCGGGTTGGATGGTGGGCCTGGGTATGGCTTGAGAAACAGACTCCGACTGATAACAAATACTGTTGTAGATGGACTGTGGAATGTTTCTTCTATAGGAAGCCTCCGGCCAAAATCTGTAAGCCTCGGCACTTAGAATCGCTTTCCCTTTTCCCTCGGTGATGCCAGTCGAGACGGACCCAACCAGAGAAAGTGAGTAGTTTGCCTGGCTGTAAGCACCGGCAGCTCCGGGAAAGGAAATATTCGAGCCGACCGTAACACCTTTCATACCACCTGAAACAAGCAGAATATCAACATCCCACGGCAGGGTTTCGGCGACCGCCGCATCATAAACGTGGTCCCAACTGCGTTCCATCTTGCCTTCGATGCCTACCTGCCCGACATACGCATAGCCTGCCCTCTTTAAAAGCTCTCTGTCTACATTGGAGTCGATAAAGACCAGAAGAGGCTTTTTATCGGGTCTGCGTTTACGAGTAAGAGAGTTGGCAATCTGAAATCCTCTTCCGCGATGATAATTATCCGGCCCGCCGCAAAGTATCACTCCGACACCATTCAGGATACCACCGAGCACATCGAGCGGCCCATCGTACGAAAGCGATTCAATAACACCTCTCAACTCTTTCATATCCCTGGAGTCCGAAGGATCAAACACACGTTCGTACACGGCGTCATCATTATTCGGCCCGTTGGGGAAATAACCTTTAACCGTCCCCCATCCACCATGTGTCCAGTAGGGAAGATACGGAGGAAAAACTGATAGCGGCGGTGTTCGTGTCTCGTAGTTCGAGCTCGACCTGGTACTAATGCTCGCATTGGAAGAAGACTTTGAATCGGCGCTGGCATCGCCGCCCTCGGAAATAGACGTGGACGTGGCATCAGCATCGCCACCCCCGACGACGGAAACATTCTGTGACTGGCTGGCGTCGACCGTATTGTCCACCGTCAGGACAGTTCCGGCAGGACTCTGAGGATGAACGGAGCCGCCCCCGCCGGTTGCATACGCACCTGTAATAAAAATCAATACAATAACAAATGATGTAACTAACCTTTTCATGACTGATCTCCTTATTCGAAATTCCGTTTCCATTTGAAACAAACACTTATCAACACCCTCCTGAAGTGCTAAAAATAAGTGCCCTTTTCCTTTCTATCATAGCCTCCTTCCTTCTACTTCCTGAATCACAATCAGGTATTTACACGTCCTTTTCCAAACAACTACACTTATCTTCTCCTCGCACTACTGCTCGAATATAAAATCGAATACCTCGGATTACCCCCGACGAAGCAGATATCATTGAGATTACAGAGGAAATGACGGCAGGTCTGTGATGTAGAACCACATGGGTATTTCCGCCATTGCCATTACCTGGGTCAAAAAGACGTGAGAAATATTGGTCGCCCGCGTATAAGCGGAACGACTCTGCTGCTCCGAAAAGGTCGAACTCCATTCCGGAAACCGGGATTGCTACAATCCTTCGTAACATACTTCGAGTATCCATCCTCATTAGCAAGAATATTCGATTCAATCCCCAACAGCCGTCCGGCAGCGTCAAAGATTAAACAATAATTTTCGACTATTCCCACCTCCTTGTATTGGTAATTATAATCTTATAGGACGTAATAGAGAAGGAAAAAAATTATTTTTTTTCTGGGGGGCTTATAAATATAGAATCTTCACTCTGTAAACATGCAATATCTACACGAAAGGGGCAAAAAGTATGAAAAATGCGATTCTCGCTATTTTATTTCGAGAACCGAGTTGAAATCGCCAAACGGATTCATTTCCTTCTGTTCGTTGTACGGGTCCTGCTGCCACTGGCCGTCAACAACCAGCCTATATCGATATTTTCCGGCCGGAAGCTTCATTTTAGTCTGCCAGACGCCGCCGTCGCCGATTTTTTGCATTTGTGTCTGATCCGGCTGCCAGTTATTAAAATCTCCTGCTATAGAGACCTTCTGTGCACGTGGATAAAGCGTCACAAATACCACAGCATCATCCACCTGATTCACGCCGTAATAATCAGACAGTTTGGCGGAAACGCTTTGCTGCGAAGCCTTCACGCTCGGTGCACCAACCTCCTGTGATTGTTGCTCTTGTTCGATCTCATAATCACTTGTATCCGGCTTTTGTTCCACTTCAACGCGCGGCTTTGACGCCCGCAACAACTCGTCGGCGCTTGCGCTAATGGATTCGAGCTGACCGGCCAGGGAATTGACAAACTCGTGACGTTGATGTCTTGCGTAGGAGCCAACGACCTCCTCTGCCAGCGAGCAAAAATCCCTCTGGCCTTTGCTGGCGGAATCGTATTCGCTGATTGGCTGGCCGAAACTGGACGCTTCTTTGATTTTAGTATTGAAACTGACGATAGTCTTGAACATTTTATCACCGAAGTGCCCTCGCAGCTCCGCCAAAATCTCTCTGGCCATCTTGGTCCTGATATCGTACATGCTGGCCAGGACTTTAACGTCCACATGCTGATTAGACCGTCTGCACAGAATACTGAGCGTTTCAAGCTGCTTGCTGAGACCGTGCAGGGCAAAGTAGCCGGTCTCCACAGGGACTATAATATCGGTGGCGGCCCTCAACGCATTAAACGTCAAAAGACCTACGGCCGGAGGACAATCGATAACAGCGAAATCATAATCGTCCTTTATATCATCAAGAGCATCTTTAAGACAAGATTCGCGTTCGGGAATACCGGCCATCTGCTGCTCGAACGCAGACAAGTCTATACTGGCCGGAGCCAGCTCCAGTCTGTCGCTAATCTGCCAGAGTATCTCCGTCAGCCTGATCGGCTCGTTTCGGCTCGCACTAATCAACACATCATAAATACTCTGCTCAATCTGTTCCTCAGGTACCGCCAGACCGACAGCACAATGCGACTGGGGATCCATATCGACCAGCAGAACCCTCTGATTCATGCCGGCAAGGACGCTTGCCAGGTTTATAGATACCGTTGTCTTACCACAACCTCCCTTTTGATTAACAACAGCTATGGTTCTCATAATCTCTCCAGCCTCTCAGTTTAAACCTTGAAGTCTATATCAACACTGGGATTCCGCTTAAGTTAGCAGCATTAAAAAATCCCTTTTTTATTGCTGAAATCATAATCTTAATGAAATTGAAACAACAATACACCTTATTTATGTTTTTCGGCAAATAAAAGTCAAAAACTTTATCCTTTTATAGGACCAGCCGATAAAAAGGCCGCCGGTACATTAAAAAACTCTTTCTTTGAAACCATATAAACAATCCATTTTTAAGAAAGATGCAACCGACAGAATGTGTGCCATTGATTTTTAGTAACAAATTTTTTGTTAATTTCTCCTGTTTTCATATTGAAAACAGACATACTCAACAATTAGTATCCTACTATCAACGAAAAATAATCTATCTCATTATACTATACTTTTATAATAATAATTCCACATGATTGTGATAAATAAAAAAAATTTTTCTCATTTTTCAGGTTTTTGATTTTCTCAAATCCAGATTATCTTCAACCAGACAGCGCTCCTTGAGCAGTTCGGAACGTTAATAACTCTAAGCAGTGAATACCTATCGGTGCTTCTAAAAAAGAAAAGGATTCCCGTGCTCAACCACAATACGGGAATCCCTGTTTGTATCGAGAATTAGTTTCTCAAATACAACGGTTATGACAAATCAAAGTCAGATGTTCTATCCTTCTACTTTTATTTTCACAGCTTTTGTCTTCTCGACTTTCGGCAGAGTTATTGTGAGCACGCCGTTCCTGCATTCCGCGTTAACCTTCGCCTGATCTACGTCGGTAGGCAGACTTATCTCACGACGGAAACTGCCGTACGTACTCTCAACGTGATAATAGTTCTTTTCCTTCTTTTCTTCCGTCTGTTTCTTTTCGCCGCTGATGGTCAACGTATTTCCATAAACTGAAATGTCGATATCTTCGGCCTTGCAGCCGGGAACCTCCGCCCTTACCTCGATATTATCTTCGTGCTCTGCTACATCGATTGAAGGCCATGCCTTATATCCTGCAAACGGCCCGTCTAAGCCTCTGAAAAAGCTGTCGAACAAATCGTCCATCTCGTTGTGAAGTCTTGTCAAACCGTTTCTTTGTCCTCTTATAATCGGAACCAGTGCCATAGTACACCTCCATTTCTTAAACATTACTCATGTTAACTTTTTCATTTTTTTACTTTCTATTAATATAAATATGCAAACTTTGTGCCAGACGATATACCCGCAAAAAACGCTCAAAAATGCCGATTTTATGCTTCTAAAGGCCCTTTTTGCGGCCAAAGTAACTGTCAATTTGGCACTTATTCTGTCAATTTTTCACCGAGGTTGTGTTACGCGGACATATATTGTAGACTAATCCAGATTTGGACTTTTACCTGATCCAAGAGAGGTTATATTTATGGAAGCAAACACAAAAAATCTAAAAGAAACCGCAAAAAAGGAACTGAGACTTGACGGCTTGAATTTCCAAATACGCGAAACACTTAAAGCCTTTGCCGATAAACTTCAGGCCGCACTTGGCGACAATTTGCAAAGTATCACGGTCGTAGGCAGCAGCCTGACAGAAGATTTCAAACCCGGCCAAAGTGATATCAATACAGTTCTGGTGCTTGGAAAACAGAATATCTCATCACTCAACACCATCGCTTCACTTGCCAGGCCTATGGGCAAAAAGAAACTCTCCGCCCCTCTGCTCATGTCAGCCTCCTACATCGAACGTTCCCGTGATGTATTCGGAGTCGAATTTCTCGACCTCCAACTAACTCATCAAACCATTTTCGGAGAAGACCCCTTTGCTTCACTGACTTTTGATAAAAAAGACGTTCGACTTCAATGCGAGAGGGAATTAAAAGCAATGCTCATAAGACTGAGGCAGGGATATATCGCCGCAGCAGGCAACAAGAATCTCGTACGCGACATTCTTATCTCGACGGTAAAATCCCTGGCACCGATTCTGCGTGCAATGCTGTGGCTGAAGGACATCAAAAGAAGTTCTTTTACAGAACCAACATTTAAAAAGGCCTCCGAAAATTTCTCCGTGAATACAGATATCCTGATAACCGTCGACGGTTGGCGGCATGAAAAAGTTCAACTCAGCCAACAGGAAATGGAAAATACCTTCGAATCAATCTACTCAACAATCGACCGGTTAGCCGACATTGTTGACAAGCTCGAGATTTGATTATGCGAAAATGCGCAATTAAAATCATAATGATATTCGCGGCGGTTTTGATTCCGGCGACGGCTGCTCTCGGACAGGTCAATATACCTGCGCCAACACACTACGTCGAGGACAACGCCAACGTTATAGACGCCGCAGACGAGCGCTCGCTGAACGGCATACTGCAGGAATTGGAACAAAAGACTGGTGCTCAATACATCATATTGACAGTGCTGTCGACAAATGGTTTGCCGATTGAGCAATTCTCAATCGAGCTGGCTGAAAAATGGAAACTCGGGCAAAAAGGCAAAGACAACGGAATGCTTTTCGTCTTAGCTAAAAACGACCGCAAATGGCGGTTCGAGGTCGGCTATGGCCTGGAAGGCTATGTAACGGACCAGTACTGCGGCCGGGTCGGCAGGCAGGTCCTCGTTCCATATCTACAACAAGGCAACTACAGCCGGGGAATCTATCTTGCCAATCTTCAAATTGTTCAAACGATTGCTTCGGAGGCCGGCGTCAAATTAACCGGTATGCCGGATATTAAACCAATCCCTGTTAGGGGCAGAAGAACAGCCCTGCCCTGTTGCAGCGCTCTGCCGCTGCTGATATTCTTTTTCCTGATCTTCGGAGGACTTGGCAGGGGCAGAGGCATGGGGATGTGGTTCCTGCTGCCGTTTATGATGGGAGGATTCGGAGGCCACGGCGGCTACGGAAGGAGCGGCTCGTTCGGAGGCGGCAGCTTCGGCGGCGGATTCGGTGGATTCGGCGGAGGAATGGGAGGCGGATTCGGCGGCGGTGGAGCAAGCGGTGGATGGTAAAATAGAAAAGAAAAAATTTATAAAGGGATAAGGAAAATGAAAAATTTCGGAAAAGCATGGGTCATTTTGATAGTAGTACTTTCCGTTCTACTTTTGGTCGGAGTGGGGATTTTCAGTTGGTATATCAGCGGCTACAACAAAGCAGTCAACCTCGAACAGGCTACTGAAAAGGCATGGGCGAATATCGATGCGGCCCTGCAACGAAGGCTCGATCTGATACCTAACCTCGTCAACACAGTCAAAGGATACGCGACACATGAGAAAGAACTCTTCGAAAACATAGCACAGGCCAGGACAAAATATTTCAACGCCGGCGACCGAGAGGGAAAAATCGAGGCATCCAACGAACTGAGTGGCTTTCTATCGAGATTGCTGATGCTCCAGGAAAATTACCCGGACCTGAAAGCTAATCAGAACTTTTTAGACCTCCAAACCTCCCTCGAAGGCACGGAGAATCGAATCAACGTGGCCCGTACACGATATAACGAAGCGGCCGAAGCGCTCAATGCCTACGCCAAGCAATTTTTTGGGTCGTTTTTCTGCAAGCGCGCAGGCATAAAGCCCGCCGAATATTTCGAAGCCACCGAGCAGGCAAAAACCGAAGTTCCTCAGGTGCAATTCTAAATATAGTTGCTGGAATCCACAAAAATGGCGAAAGAAAAAGGCAAAACACCCAGAGAAAGTGCGGTTGAGACGAGATACCTGATTATGCCGCATCAGGCCAATCCGCATGGCACGGCGTTCGGCGGAACAATCGTGGCCTGGATCGATATGGTCGCTGCGATGGCCGCACAGAGACACTGCGGCAGAGAAGTCGTTACCGCCGGCATCGACTCACTGGCATTCAAGGAGCCGATTCGAATCGGGGACCACGTGGTGCTGCGGGCCGCTGTAAATTATGTCAGCCGCTCATCGATGGAAGTCGGTGTCCAGGTCACAAGAGAAGACCCATACAACGGCGAGCAGACAATAGCTACAACGGCCCACCTGACATTTGTCGCTTTGGATGAGAACAAAAAACCGACTGCCGCCCCGCCCATATTGCCCGAAACAGAGCAGGAAAAGAAACGATACGAACACGCAAAGCTCCGCGTCCAGACTCGAAAAGAGCTGTTAAAGAAAATGCAATAAACAAAAGAATCACTAAATCAAATGTCAGATTGTCTCGTTAAACAAAATGATTGGAAAAATATTCTGCAAAAAACAAAGTAAGTATAAAATACACCTGCCGAATGAAATTTGAATACAACAACATTCGCTCTGCGGCTTATGCGTATAAAGGAAACATTAAACAAGATAAGTCAAATCCTCGGCCTTTGCCTGTTCGTGCTGGCCCTTGTGATAATTCACTACAAGCTTAAGCAATATCACTCTCATGACATTATCACGCAGATCAAACTATTCTCCCCAAGCTCACTTCTGCTGGCCGTTGCGTTCACGATCCTGGACTATCTGGTTCTCACGTTATATGACGCCCTGGCCCTTCGCTATATAAAACACCCGATTAAATACTCAAAACTTGCCCTTGCTTCATTCGTCAGCTATGTATTCAGCCACAACCTGACAATTGTCGGCGGCAGTACGGCAAGATACAGAATATACTCGGCACTTGGAGTCTCTCCATCCAAAGTGGCCCGTATGATAATCTTCTGCAGTATGACATTCTGGCTCGGTTTTTTCCTGCTTTCAGGGTCTGTTTTTATAGCAATACCGCAAAACATACCTAAAACCCTGCACATACCCTTTGGTTCAATGCGGCCTGTGGGCGTTATTTTCGTCGGTCTTGTTATTATCTATATACTTTTTGTCAGCCTTAGAAAAAAGCCGTTCCAATTCCAAACATGGGATATTGCCATACCATCTCTTCCGATTTCCCTGGGCCAGATTATAATATCGTCCTTAGACTGGCTGTTTGCATGTGCAGTCCTCTATTCATTACTGCCTTCTGCAATATCCATAACCTTCTGGCAATTCCTCGCCGTTTTTATGCTCGCCCAGCTAATCGGGCTTATCAGCTACGTCCCCGGCGGACTCGGCGTTTTCGAGACGATAATTCTGCTCTTGCTGTCCCCACATACGGAATCGTCAACGCTTATCGGCTGCCTGCTGTTATACAGACTAATCTACTACATATTACCCTTCGTGGCGGCCACTTTTATTCTGGCGACGTATGAATTAGCGGAAAATAAACACATCGCGAAAAAGGTCGGTGCGGCTTTCGAAAAATGGGCCCCGGTTATTACACCCCAGGTACTGGCTGTTACGTGCTTCATAGCCGGCGCGATCCTCCTGTTCTCAGGAGCTTTGCCTTCATCCAAAGGACGCATTGATTTTTTATACGACCTTCTGCCGCTGCCCGCAATCGAACTCTCTCATTTTTTGGCGAGCGTGGTAGGCACTCTTTTGCTTTTACTTGCGCGCGGACTGCAGCGGCGCATAAGCTCTGCATATCACCTGACTGTATTACTCCTTGTCTCCGGGATAATTTTTTCACTGCTCAAGGGCTTCGATTACGAAGAGGCAATCATTTTAACAATTATACTGATTACGTTACTGACTTCCCACAAAGAGTTTTATCGAAAAGCATCTATCATAACTGACCGCCTAACACCACTGTGGGGCACGTCGGTTGCCATCGTCATTATATGCTCGGTATGGCTCGGCTTTTTCAGTTACAAACACATCGACTATTCCAATAAGCTATGGTGGCAGTTCGTAATCAACGGCGATGCCCCGCGTTTCCTGCGCGCCACCAGCGGAGTCGTAATAGTAATCCTCCTTTATGCCTTCGCCAGGCTGCTGCATCCAGGCCGACCGGTGGAGGAAATCGACAGCTCATGCAGTACCGAGACAATCGAAAAAATAGTCAAAACATCAAATAGAACCTATTCCAATCTTGCCCTTCTCGGTGATAAAAAATTCCTGCTTAACGGAGAACAAGATACCTTCATCATGTATGCGGACGAGGGCAAAAGCCGCATTGCCATGGGCGATCCTGTCGGTCCGGAGAATCGGTGGGAAGAGCTGATGTGGAAATTCCGCCAATTGTGCAGGCGCAAAGAGCTTTGGCCGGTTTTCTACGAGATAGACTCTTCCAGGCTGGATTTATATCTCGATATGGGGATGTCCATCCTGAAATTAGGAGAGGAAGGCCGGGTGGGTCTTAACGATTTTACACTCGAAAGCCCACAACACAAGGACCTGCGATACGTACACAACAAAATCCTGAAACAGAGCTTCACCTTCGAAATCATTCCAACCGATCAGGTTCCGAACATTGTCGGTCAGCTTAAGAACATATCGGATACGTGGTTGTCCGAGAAGAACACAAAGGAAAAAGGGTTCTCGCTCGGATTCTTCAAAACAAACTATATTTCAAAGTTCCCGATTGCGGTAGTACGCAAAGACGAAAAAATCGTTGCCTTCGCCAACATCTGGCAGGCGGCGGAAAAAGAAGAGTGCTCGATCGATTTGATGCGCCATCTGCCGGATTGCCCGAACGGAATCATGGAGTATTTATTCGTGGAACTGATTCTATGGGGCAAACAAGAAGAATACAAATGGTTCAATCTCGGCATGGCCCCTCTTTCCGGAATGGAAGACAACGAGCTGGCCCCGCTCTGGCACAAGTTAGGAACTTTCATATACACACACGGAGAGCATTTTTACAATTTCCGCGGCATAAGACATTACAAGGAAAAATTCTCGCCGATCTGGAAGCCGAAATACCTGGCCTGCCCCAAAGGTCTTATGCTGCCAAGAGTCTTAACCAATCTCGCAAGCCTCATCTCAGGAAGCATAAAAGGCACATTGTCCAAATAGAAAAAGGTAAGAATCCGGAATTAGATAAATGAAGTCACCAAAACGTCATAAAATCAGAAATAAGATACTTAAAGCTCTGTTGGTCCTGGTTGTGCTGCTTTTGGTTGTTCTGGCCGCGGTGTTGTACGGCCCTGTAAGGACTATGGCGTCTCTTGAGAAAGTCGATGATTTCCCGCTTTATGTGATGAGGTATCACGGTGGATACTTTTTCGATTACTTCGCCGAGCATGGAGTCGAGTGGGATTTGTACAAAAAGTTTGACAAAATGATGAACCCGGATGCGTGCACGAGCTTCGCGGCCCTGAATCCGCAGGCCGACGGCATATTCGGCAGGAACTTCGACTGGGAGCACCGCTCGAGCCTGCTGCTGTTCACCGATCCTCCGAACGGCTACGCGTCCGTATCCATGGTGGACATGTATTACCTCGGGCTTGAAGGGATGCAGGAAATACCGTGGAGCAAACGCATCAACCTGCTCGGCTCGCCATACGCTACCATAGACGGCATGAACGAGTGCGGCGTGGCGATTGCACAAAACGCAGTGCCCCGCCGCAAGATTGCTAAAGACCCCAACAAGCCGACTCTGGTCAACAGCCAGATAGCGCGCCTCGTACTCGATCATGCAAAAGACGTAAACGAGGCCGTGGAATTAATTCGTCAGTACAACATCGAATTCGCAAATGTATACGTCCATTTTCACATCGCCGATGCATCAGGCCACTCCGCAATCGTAGAATACATCGACAGCGGCATCTCTGTTGTCCGCGACGACAATCCCTGGCAGGTCTCAACGAACTTCCTTATATCCGAAGATATCAAACCACAATGTTTCAGATATGACACCGCCAATGAACAACTCGCCAAAACAGCGGGCGCTATTTCTCAGGACGAGGCGATGAACCTGCTAAAGGCCGTCAAACTGGACAATACCGTCTGGTCCATCGTGTACAATCTGGACTCCGGGCAAATACTGCTGTCCGTGGGACATGATTACGAGAAGGTGCACGAATTCAAACTCAAAATGAAAACGCCGGCAACCGGGTCAGGTATTAAAATTTTACAGAAAAGTAAAGAATAAACAATATCCAAAGTTCAAAGTTGTGATTGATGAATATCGCATCGTGAAGTTATATATTTGCTATAACTCTTTTATCTTGGTCAAAGATTCGGTGCGGTGTTTGGGAGCATCTACAACCTTTATGTCCCTCCTGTCAGGAGTTTGTTCTATTGTTGTTTTGAGGCCGTACTTTTCTTTGAGCATTTCCCGCTTCTGGTAACACTGTTCTGTGAAGACTGCCATTTCCGATTCAAGGTTCGCACTGGGCGAATCGCCGAAGAAGGCGTGAATGATAGGAAAGACCAAATCCGGCTTTTTCTTTCTCAGCTCCTTGGCGAGACCCTCAATCTTGGCGGTTGCAACTCCTTCCTGCATGCAGGTAAACGGACCTACGTGAAATACGCCGGATATGAAAGCGTCACCCTTTGGCCTTACCATATCGTTCATAATAAAATACGAAATGCCGGTGCTCAGCGGCGATTCCCCCTCGATATTTCCATGGAACTCGTGTCGCTTCTCAAGCGTCTCTATAATCCGCATCGGCTTTGGAAGCACATGCCTTCCGTCGAGGACCTCGTGGAACGGTGCGGCTATTCTCTCTTCCACACTCGACATGTATCTACCCTTAATAAGCGACTTGGCGTACGCCCTGGCCACCCTAAGTGTCCGCCCCATATCGAAACTCCTTAGCCCCAGAAGCGTATCTCTTTTTGCGTTCCTCAAATTCATCTTGTTCACATAATCCAGCCAGTCTGTCACCGGGTCCCTGACGATTTCCAATCCCTTCTCTTCCAACTGCCTGACGACAAAGTTCGTATACGGGTCGTGCTGCCTCATATAGATTTCCCCGATATACAGAACCAGCGGGAACCGCTCGCTTCTTTGAATCTTTGACGATTTGAAAAGCGTTACGGTATTTTTGCCCCACTCAACCAGTCTATCAACGTCGGCCCCCGCCTCGACAATACCTTCCAGTTCTCTCAGACGCTCTTCTTTCAATTTTTCAATCCGCTCTTTGTCTTCGGCATAAGGACGGAATCTTAATGATATATCTTCAAGAAGGTCCGATGCCTTCATACCCTTGAATAATATCTGCTGCATTTTGATTTTATCGGAAAAGCCCAATTTTTTTGGGAAAGGCACATCGAAATAATCTTTTTCCGACGACGGCCCGGCGACAGGGACCTTATGCAGATTTTCCCTGTCCAGAAATTCCCGTACCAGCTCCGTATATTTTCCGAATCTGCACGGTCCGCTCGTCGTGGGAAGCATCACAAGGTAGTTGTCTTCAACATATTGCCTTCCCTTGTCTTCCATTTCTTCCTTCAGAAAACCAATCGCATCACCTACAACTCCCTTTAGCGGGTGACAGACCTCCGTATAAATATGTTTCGCCGCTTCTTCGGCTCCTCTCGGTGTGTTCGTCGGCAGGACGCTGCTGGAGATACCGAAGTGCCTCAGGCCGGCCGCACCGATGTAACTTCCGTTGCCCATATAAGGAATGAGCCATGTCCTGCTGTCGTTGCCGTTTCTCGGACATATTTTTATTTTGTCTTTCCTGAATACCGTCTTCTTTGTCTGATTTACAACCCTTTCGTGTGCTTCGGTTCGGGTTACGAATGGAGCGTTGTTCGTCTGGGCATCCGTCACAAGAACCAGCAGCGGCTTACCAGCGGCCTGTTGAATCTTTTCCTCATGGTAAATCTTGAGGCTGTCGGGGCCGCAGGCGAAATTTATCATTCGTATCCCAAACAGGTTCGGATGGCTCGCAACAAAAAGATTGGCTTTTAAGATTAAAACGCTTTGCACCCAGAATTCGTTCTCAACGATATCGTCTATACTGATGTCTCTGAACTTATGCTCCAGGAATATCTGCGGTATGTAGTTTAGGCCGCGGACTTGCGAGAACATCGAACCGGAATTCGAACTTGCCTCCGGATCCAGGAGCACGTAGTCTCTTCCAATTCCCACGTAAGCATTTTCTTCGTCCTTCTCTATCCGCTCAAGGAACTTGTCGCCTTCCGCGTACAGTTCGGCCTTGAATTTTTCCTCGGCATCGTCAGCGTGTTTTATAGCGTCCCTTATCTGCCTGTCTGTGTACCTGATACCGAGCCTGTTGAATTCCTCCTTCAGTGCCATAACAAGAAGCTCGAGGTCCCCGAAGTGCAGAACGGGATTTATCTGTTTCTTCTTATCGAGCGACAGCACGTCATTTAAGATATAGCCTTCAGACTCGGTATAAATGCAGTACTTCAGGTCGGGAGGGGTCTTTGATCTTTGCTCGATGAAACTCGGATTGAAAAGATAGCGGATATTCGCATCTTTGTTCAGTATGTCCGCATGGCCGGTCACCAGCTTCCTCGCTATACAGAATTCCGTTCGCGAATTATCCACCCCAATCTTGGCTATCTCATTGTCCGTTCTTCGAGTGACAACAGGAAAGAAGCCGAGGTTCTTCAACAGGGCCGCGCTCCAGATTCCTTTCGAACCAAGCGTCGCCGTGCTTCTTTTTATTCCGACAGTCGGGGTTTTCTCCGTATCCACATTTACAGAAGGCAACTCTTTCTGCAAACATCCCTGTTGCTTGAAGTGTTTCTCGAATATCTTGTGGTACCTGTCCACATAATTCGTTCGCGGTTTCCTCGCTGTCTCCGAGTTGCCCCGCGGGCAGAAACCGCCCGTTATTATCTCGTCCTCATCGATTGAAAATACCTCGAGCGTGCAGTCTCTCATGCCGCACGTTTTATCCCCGAAAAGCTCCCTGCACGAAATCCTGCGCTTATCGAAAGGCATATCGACCAGCTCCCAGCCCCTGAACGCCGACTCGAACCTTCTGCCCTGTTTCTCGAGGCTTTTTATATTGTCAATTACATCCAGCGCCTGTCCCCACGCGCCGAACATCTCCCTGTGCGGGTAGGCCTCTATTTGCCTGCCGGTAACCTGTGCCAGTGCCGCAAGAAACGCCCTGC